>JAUISX010000004.1:0-300000 GCA_030434245.1 Porphyromonadaceae bacterium W3.11 | reverse complement strand
GAAGTTCCTAAACGCTACAGAGCTACTAATAGTATATGGTGCATTGGCTTCGCAAGGAATATAGTCGCTGTATGAGTGTAAATCATGTACTGCCAGCTCGTAATTGTTCTGTTGATTGAAGAAACCTCCTGTCGTCAAATTTGAATATGCGTTGAGATTGCGACCCCCGATTTGGATAGCGTTAACCGCTTCCCACTCCGAGCTAACCGCATAGCCTGTATATTCAATTCCATATGGATTTGAATACTCAATCTTCACACGGCTCCAGATGTACTTACCTTGCTCCCAAGCTGGTTGTGAGGTACTCCAGCCAGTATTCGGCTGTTCCGACTTGGTATTGTTGATGGCGAATTCCTCAGTAATGCTAGAAACACTTCGTCCAGATTCTCCTTGCTTAGGAGTGATGTTTATGGCATTCGTATAAGTCGGGTTACCACTTGAATAAATCGTCTTGGTGCGTGTCCACAGCTGTTCGTTGCCTGTAATGCTTGGAGATGTAGTCTGCCATCCAGCAGATGGTGCTTTTGTAGAATTGTTATTCTTTGCAAACTCCCCATCAACACGTACAATGCTCACTCCGTTTTCTCCATCTTTGCCGTCATACCCATCCTTTGTGTTAGGTATAAAGACACTATTGGTCGCTGTCAATCCCCTATAATGCACTCGAACATCCAAGCGAACACCATTCGTATAACCTGTGTTAATTATGTCGAGTTCAAAGCATTGCCATGTAGCATTCCAGTTTTCTTCACTCCAGTTATTTTCATTATACTTGCTTTCCACTGACACCATTTCATAGTCGGTAATCTCACTACCGTCATACATGACAGTCAGCTTTGGGAACCAGATATCACTTACCTCACCATTTCGAACGTTGGCATCTATTGAGATGGCAAAAAGCAGTGTGTGGGCATCTTGGCCGTCTTGACCATCAGCACCATTCTTTCCATCTTTGACATGGTAATAGGTATATGAGTTGGTCGCAAGTATATTGACAGGCTGGCTGTATGGAGGTTCATTAAGACTAATCCACTCTTCTGCATAAACCACATCCAGCCGTACACCATATAACGGCAGAGTGTCAATGTAGGAGTCATCTATGAAGTACCTAAGGTTGTTCAAGATGCGAGGTGTTAGCTCGAAGGGGTCCTCTCCCGTCTCAAGCATCTTATTATCTCTTGTCCAACCCTTACGATATACTCGAACCTTACTGATATCTAATGGCACCTCCTCACCATATTGATAAAGCTTAGGGTTACATTCGCATGTTCCATAGCCGACATCGTTTTGACCAACAAGAAAGACTTCGGTAAAGGGGCTGTGAATTTGGTAGCCGCTCTTCGCCACTGCATTGTCTGTCTTCTCTGCCCACTCCTCTAGTGAACCACCTCTAAATAGAATGTTACCACCTATCTCACCCCGCTCGAGGTCAAAATAGGTTGAGCCATCTAAACTCTTAATTAGCCGAGTGGTTAGCCCGTCAGGTGTTAGCTCAGAGTAGCTGTACATCGGTGCGAAGCTCCTCATACCCTCTCTTTCTGAGCTGAGCAAGCCTACTAATAGATTAAAGTGACTTGCACTTTCAAAGGGGCGTGCCTTATCGTCCAGCTCGAATGCACCTGCCGTTCCATTTTTCTCTACCTTGGCATAAAGGTAGTAAGGTGTAAGCTGGTTAGTAAGGGCTGGGCTTTTGTACCGTGGCAAATCCCAGTAACGGAAGTCGGAAGGCATCCTATTGAAAGTAATCGTGTCTATTTCTAGTGTGCGATGCTGAATAATACCTGCTTGCACATCAAGCGAAGCTCCTACTTTATTCCATGTGATAAGGTGATTAGCAGTCGCAGGTGCTGCCTTGGAGGTCACAAAGCGATACTGCAGTGCTGCACTACCAACCAGTACCTGCATGGTCTGTAGAGCTACTGGAGAGAGTGTCGAGGTAAATTCATCACCGAGGGCACCCATAGCCTGTAGAAGCATATTCTGAGACTCCTTCGCATCTTGCCAATATCGCTTCGTGTATTGGCGAAGTCCCCTCTCTCGCTCTTCAGCAAGCACTGGCTCTGCCTCCAGCTTACCAAGTGTGCTGGCAAATGATCCTGACAGCGGTGCATTGGATAGGGTTAATTCAGGCTGATATGGTTCGCCTATGGGGGTCTTAACTGCGATAATGCGGATGACACTACCCTCTGGATGAAACTGAGGGTCGCTAAAAAGGATGTGACCACCAGGAACAAACATACCTCCAACCTCCAGCCAATTCTGTCTCGCCCAAATGGGGTCTACCTCACCATCAAACATAAAGGTGGGATGACTATGGTCATGGAAGTATTTCACTGCTTCTTTGAACATCTTTTGAGAGGCGTTTGAAAGGTATTCGTTCGGTAATGAAATATTAAATAAGGCATACTTATCGCCCACTGCAGGAATGAAAGTGCCACCTGGCATTTCAAAGCCATCTAGCTCTTCAGGGATAAGCTTAAATCGTCGCTCCTCGTGAATGTAACCCGTTAAGTTCTCTTCAGTCTGCACGATGTCAAACTCTCGCCCAGCTAAAGCTCCACATTGAAAGACAATAGTCGCTTTTTCGCCTTTAATGCGATAATCATTGAAGTTTAAGCTTGCAGGAATGCTGTTATCCTTGATGTCATAAAAAGTACTACCACCCTCTACTACTTGTGCCACCTCAGATACCGTGCCCTCTCGCATCGGGTACACTCCTGAGCCATCGTAGCTATCTTCAGCTGGATGGTTATTACCATCACAAGTGATAGACATACCGTCAGCATCAGTACGATAGGTTTTCCCCTCATAAATTAAAGTGGCATTCTTGGGGAGTAAGAGCGTACTACTGCCGTATTTAGAGCGATCAATATTTCGCTTACCACCTTCTACATAGAGCCTACCAATAGGTTGGCTGTCGCCATCATTACGACGACCAACGCCACTTCGGAAGCCGTTGCCATAACCATACTGCATGGCAAGAGGTGTGTCAGCCATGTGGGTCACCTTGCCTAGGCTAATTTGTTTGCCTTCGATCTTCCACTCGCTATCAAACTCTTGTGCTACTCGATGAAGAACAGCAAAGCAATTCTCATGATTAAAAGCGATGGTCTTTTCGCTTGCCTCAATACAGTTGCCCACAGTCCAACCACTACTAGAGAGGTTAAGGGTGTCCACTATCACTCGCAAGAAGTCAATGGGCTTAGCAGTTAAGAAGAATTTAAGGCGGTAAGGCTTCCCTCCTGAGACATCCTTCAGCTTAAAGAGCTTTAGCTCCTCTTCCTCTCCATGGAATAGGAGGTGATATTCAAAGCTCTTGGTGTTTAGCTTAGTTATGGAGTGCGGATAGTATAATGTATAGCGATGACCTCCGTAGTCAATAAAGCTTCCTACAGGGATATCTATAGCAGATTTGAGTTCTATCTTTAACTGAAGAGTGCTTACACCCATAATAGAGCGATAACAGGTACCCTCCCAGTTAAATTTCTTTCTTTCTTGATACCCTTCTAACAGCGATATACCATCGGGGCGATAAATACTAAATACAGACATTGCACCACACTCTATTTATATTCTATATATGGTGCAAAACTCGCCAAGCAATACCTACAAACAAAAAATCAGTACCATTTTGGTACTGATTTCTCTCTTTTTATGATGAAGATAGTGGGATATCATCGACGGCTTCTTGATTATGAAAGTCCCGAGCAATTTTAAGATATCGTTTATAGGTGGTTTCGGAGATAGCATATACAGGGCGAACACGATGAAAGTAAACCCACCTCGATGAACGACTGTGGGATCCGGACTCATAGTGGGCTTGATAGATTTCGTAAACTCTAAGAGCTCTTTTTAGGGTGTATTCACTCACGTTATCGTTATCCATATAGCTACCTCCTTACCACAAATATAATCAATTATAACGAAATGGCGGTCATTCTAATTGTCTAATCCACTGTAGTACAGCTTCCCAGCCAACAAAACCACCTACCTGTCGGTCGTCAATGTATAGGTCTGCAAATATCTTTCGACAGTCGTTCGTGTGCTCTTCGATATTCGCTTTGGTGTTGCAGTTAATACCATCAAATGGTATGCCATGCTCAAGTAACCAATTGACTGCCATTGTCTGGTCTTGACCTTCTCGGCATGTCCAGATGATAAGCGTATGCCCTGCTTGATGAAGCTCTCGCATAGCACTGACAGCACCAGGCACGGTCGCCCCAACTTTAGGGTACTCTCTCGCATTCAGTACACCATCAAAGTCAACAGCTATAATCATAATACCCCACTTATATTAGTGATTGCAATAGAGGTAACAGCAACATCCGCTAAGACATGGAAATCATCCATGACATTCAAAGCTTCCCTAATAGACTCTCCTGCATTATCGCCATCTTCGTGGCGAACAAGGTATTTTTCACCTTTCCCTACGAGCTTATACGCATACTGTTCATTTTCTCTCACAACCCTTGCGGTTACTAAACTAATCTGTTGCATAATACTTGTTATTTTATTTCGTTCAATATTGTTTATCATTCATATTCTTGCTCTACTAAGACTTGCTCCATCACTTCACTGAGCTTATCCACATCAGTCATACCAAGCGGGATATTTCGCCAAGCATTATTCTTATCCCTTACCTGGCAAGCAATAAAACGACGAGTCTTAGTAGGGTTATACGCCTCCTCAATAACCCTCACACCCTCCATGAATTGCTCGCTACCACTCTCTTCAGCATGTTTGCGAAGCTGGACGACTCTTGATGCTTGAAGGTTACCTCGCTTATCAGTGCTAAGGAGCTGAAGGATCATGCTGACCAAGCTCTGACTATTCTGGTCACCTGCAAGGCTCTCAAGGTAGTTCTTGACCATCTCAATGCCATCAGTAACCGTGTCTAAGTAACCATCTGTAGCATGGTAGCCAACTGTGATTCGCTTCGTACTTTCGGAATTGGTGAAGGTGTGTGAGCGTTGCTTCTCTGGGGTGATCCCTAGGAGTTGTTCCTTAGTCTCAATGACCTCGTCAAAGATCTCAAAGACAGCCTCCTTCGTCTCAAAAAGGCTAACAGCTGTCTCTGTCAGCAGTGGTACTATAGCCTCTATGGTCTCATCAACTAGCTCTCGATAAGCTCGCAGGTCATCCTGCTTGCGTTCTGCTTCTTCTCGCTTGGCTTTCTCCGCACGTAGTGCCTGAAGCTCCTCATACTCTTCAGCTGTTAATTTCGTTTCATTTTTCTTATCTTCCATATCCTTCTATTATTTTATTGGGTTATTAATTGACATACATTTTTCTCTTTGAACTTGGTTTCACCCAGATCAATTGATAATCCGTTCTCTCTTTTGTTCGAGAGGGAATTGGCTCTACTTTCTTACTGTTGATTGCTCTCATTTTCTTTGTTAAATTCTCCAACTCTTTCACATTTAGGTGGTAGAAATCCTTGCCTTCAATTCTGGGTTGCCGTGTAAATCTATTAACTGCCTCCCAGTCAGTCGTATCAATGCCGTACTTCTGAAGCTGATGGAGTGCCTTGCTCCGAGCTTTCTTCACATCTGCATTGCTCTCCTTAATCTGCCTAGACAGAAGATCAAGAGCCTCCTCAAATTCATCGTCGCTCAGCTCTCTAAGGCTCTCGGTACGTCCATCGCTCACTTGGGTTGCTACCGTACTCTTTGCTTCTTCAGCATCAAGCTCGGGCATCACTTCCCTAAGCAAGCAGTATAGCCTTGCGTAGTTTCGTTTGTTAGCCATAACTCAAATTCTGTTTATTTCATTATTACGTCATACAATTTCCTAACCACGACCCCATCTAAAGGATCAAGCTCGCTGTTAGGAAGAAGCCCTAAGATGATATACACAGTGCTTGCCTCTTGTGTATTGAGCGTAAACTTACATCTATTTTTCTCTGTTAATAATAGCTTGTGTTGAAGCCTTTGCCCTAGCTTCATTGCTCTCTGAAGATTCGCCAACACTACTATGTCATTATATGATGTGTCTCGACTATGTATGTACCAAATTAACATCCGTAACACTGCCTGAAGCTCTGCCTTATTGAAGTCGCACTTGTATTTTCTACTCAATCCTATAAATAGCTCTTCTCTCATTCTTTTCTTTACTTTTTATCTCCCCAGTAGTCTTCTACTCCCTTATCCCAGATATCGATATACCCACGCTCTCCGATGAACCTTCCCTTACTATGAGCTCTATATCCTTCCACCCAGATTTTTAAGGTGGCATCGTACATCACGCTCTTTGCACTTCGCCCTGACGGGAACTTGCCTTCAGCATGGCTAATGAAGATAAGAAGGTGTCGTGGAAGTTCTTCCTTAAACCTTAGATATTGAGGGTAATTCATTTGAGTGTATTGGAAGGAGTCAATAAATACTATTTTAGGACTACGACGTTTTTTCAGGCGAGTAAGCAATGTGTCCATATCCTCGCTGATAAACTGTAATCGTTTATTCACTTCTGCCAATCCGCAACGTTCAGCAGCATTCATCAGAGTGAGCGAGGTACCCTCTTCAAGTGAGTTGTACAACACAGTGCCTTCGTTACAAAGTTCTTTGGCGAGCATTAGGGCAGTGGTAGTCTTACCATTCCCACTATGCCCCCAGATGATCCATGTGCCGACTTTCTCAGGCTCATCAAAGGCAAGTTGCCACTCAGGGCTTAGTTGAAAGGTCTCCTTCTTCTGAGCCAATAGTTGGCTCACGCTCATTGCCTGTTTCGCCATAATTACTTTTTATCCCTTTTTGCCTTCTTTCTATCTACTCTCTTTATTTCATAGATATTCTTCAGCACATCTGCCTTAATCCGCACCTTAGCATAATCGGGCATTTCTTTTAGCCAAGAGACTATCAGTATTAACCCCTTATTGTCTGGGTGCTCTTCAAGTATAGGCTCATACATTCTAAGAGCTTCTGCCCTCGTCAATGTTGGGAATCTCATCTCTATTTGAATATCCATCATAGCTACCTCCTTGCCTGAACTAATTTCTTCACCCTACGGAGGTCAAATTGATACTGCTCCGCATCACTTATGATATCACCAATCCCATGCTTATCCTCCACACCGTTGGCTTGGCAAATGCCGTAAACATCTACGCCTGTTGTAGGATCTATCACATAAAACTTCCGCCCCAATCGGCTATTCATTTCGGCATAACCTCGCTTCTTTAGAGTAAGCCCCCTTTGCATACGCTTCTCAATGTATGCTGTACTCAGGAAAGTCATACCGCACCGATCCTCCAGTAGGTTGTAAAGCTGGATGAAGTAATGGAATACACTATCACTCAACTTATCCGCTTCGTCAAAGATAAGGAGCGGACGATCCATACTAAGGAGCTTATCCACGACATCCATCAGACTCTCACGGAGGTTCTGCTTTGGAAGGCTAAATCCTAGGCTCCTACTAATGGTATGGAGAAAGTCTCGCCTGTGCATATCCTCACTACATAGCACATAGTAAGCATGCTCCGTGGTGCTAGCATAGTGCCGAGCTGTGGTGGTCTTCCCACTCCCAGCCTCGCCTACTACCCATGTAACACTACTCTCTTGGTGACAACGATTTAGCACACTGGTAATCTCAGTATATGCATTTGTAGAGACGATTTGCCACTCATGACTGCGAGCTGTCTTTGCATCTACACGTCTGAGCATATCATCGCTTATCTGCTCCCAATTCCCCTTAAGGATAGCACTAACGGTAGCCCCACCGATGCCTAGTCGTTTACTTGCCTTCGCTTGGCTACCACTGACCCTTACATACGCTTCCAGCTGTCCCTGGATTCTTCTCTTTTCTCTCTCTTCCATAATTCGTTGTCTTTGTATTTGTTTTACTTTAATATTTTGATATTCTCTCTTTCCTATTATCTGCATTTTGGTGAGCGAGCCAGGCATCTTCATAATCCATCTTACTCTCAGCTTTCATAACCTGCCCTAGAGACATCGGCTGTGCTTTCTGGATAATCTTCTCTGGAGCTTCTTCCATTAGGACGACCTTAGGTATATCGACTTTTTTAACTGGTCGCTTTTCGCTCTTCGCCACTTTTACTCGTCCACGGTACTCCTCCTCAAGTTCTCTAGCACGCTCTTCAACTCGCTCATTCTCGGCAGTGGAAAGTCCTGCTACTCGTGGCTGTACGTAGGTGCGACCATAGAGGTAATCAATGGCTCTTCCTCGTGCTTCACGCTCCATACGCATCTGCTTATCCATCTGTACAAGGATTTGAGCGTACCTAGCATCGTCTGCTGTCTGATCTTGAGCAGCACGTACCACTTGAAGGTAAGGGCTTAGCTCTCGATCAAATCGTAGCTCACCATCGGGGTCAATGCTAAATAAGCAAGCCTGTGTCATATCATCGGGGTCGTACTTGACCTGAAACTGTCGCCCAGTATTCTCCAATAACCATTCAACATCTGGAAGGTGACGGTCATCTAACACCTCGTAGGTAATCTCCTTGCCGTCACGAGTGATGGTGATACCACTCTGCGTGTAGGTATTAGTGTAAGGGTGTAGCTCCCAGAAAATCCTGATATAGTCCATTTTCGTAACAGCGGGTAGCTCGTCATTCACCAGCTCTGCATAAAGTTGCTGTCGGCTCTTGCCGTCACGAGTGACAATGGTCTCATTCCACCTCCGTACTGCCTCTTCATGTTGGGCAATCATCTCTCCGTAAGATGGGAGGTAATCGTCCTTATTGGCGTTGAGCCAATCAATATTCGGGCGACCTGTTCTGGCGGTAACATTGGTGCCAGTGAAGTTGGGGTACTTGCGTAGCTCAATCCTCTGTAGGTCGCCAATAACAGACTCAATTAGCTTCGAGCTGGAGCGATAGACTGCTGAATTGCTCCGCATAAGTGCGATGCTCTCAATAAATTCCTGTCCTCTACCACTCTTGGCAGAGCCTTGATTATCGGTCTTAATCTGATAAGGTCGCTCACCACTCCGCTCAAGTGCCATCCGAAAGGCTTTCCGAATCATCTCAAAAGTCTCGCCCTTACCGTAGCTCCACCCTATAATCATGCGTGTGGTCACATCCATTACATAGTACACGTCGGTAGTAGTTCTACTGCCATCTTCGTCTCGGAAGTAGAGGTTAAGCCTTGTACCGTCACCCTCCCATACACTGTTGTGACGGGTAGGCATAATGGTACGCTGTAGGCGAGTGAGCTCTTTATTGGCTAGGGTCTCCCCTGACTCTGTGGCAAGCCACTTCTGCTTCGTAGCAGGATCATTGAGGAAAGCTGTGAGGCTCTGAAGGCTGTCGAGCGATTTCCAGCCCATATCTGGAGCCACCCGATTGTATTCTTCAAAAATCTGACTGTTATTTCGCCGATAGTCCATATTACGCTTGAGAGCAATAAGGAAAAAACCTGCCTCTTCTGTAATCTTAACGGTATTCTGATTGCCAAACTTCTTACTGATGAGTGAGACATACCCCTCCTTTCTGTAGGCGGTCAGCTTCCTTCTTAACCCCCCTTCACTCGCTGGGAGCTTATGACCATAGTCATACCTAAGTGCCTCACTATAGTCTAAAAGTACCTTCCAAAAGTCTTTACGGTTATTATTCAGCTTATTGGTGGTCGCCTGAAGTACCGCCCAGCGATCAATTAGAGAGTTCAGCACACTCGCATCTATAGTATATTGATTAATATACTTCTCTTTTAGTCGAACCGTCTTGCCATTTTTATCGTACGTATGACTCTCGTAGAAGTTACGTGCAAAGGCATCTTCGACATAACCCGACTCTCGCTCCTCTTGCTGAACAGCTAATAATTTAGGGTCCCCGTAACGCTTCTCGAATGCCTCTCGAACGCTTTTTGGAAGGCTATTATATTCAATCAGAGCAGTAACACCATAGCCAAAAGCCTTGCGTGATTGTCTCACAATCTTGCGTGTAATCCAGCTATTAAGAGTACCCTCCTTCACGAGCGGAGTGGCACCACCTATTAGCTCGTCACGGCTGATACATAGATGTCCATTAAAGTACTCCACTTTCATATCTTTTTAATTGTGTCGTGTGTCAACTAGAGTCATAAGTCGCTGTTGCAACTTCTCATACTCAACGATGCTAAGCTCTTTGTACTCCTCTTTCAGTTCACCATCAAGGTACACTAGGGTCTGGTCAAGGTCAAACAGGTGCTCAATCCTTAAGTAACCGCCATAGGTTTGTACCATCTTGCCAACTGAAAATGAGGTCTCAAGCTCATGACCACCTACCAACTGCCCTCCTTTTTCAAGGGCAACCTTGCGAATTTTCTCGTGTAGCTTACTTTCTCTTTTGAAGTTAAGGGCTGACCAGACCGTCGTTCTGTTCACTCCAAAAACTTCCATGAGAGATTCTCGCACTTCCTTGGTAACAATAATTTGCTTCATAATCGGTATATTTGTAGCCGTTAAACATTGTTTATCTGTTCACAAAGGTAAATGATAATTTTCATACCTGTAAATTTTCAGCTGAATATTTTATGTGTGTAGCTAAGAGGATTAAAGAAATAGCGGAGAATGAGGGCATCACAATAACCGAGCTAGAGCGTTTTATTGGTGCAAGCTCTGGCACATTATCCAGAGCTGCTAGCAGGGGTACTGACATACAATCCAAGTGGGTGTCGAAAGTGGCTGAAAATTATCAGTCCTACTCTTTATACTGGCTACTTACTGGAGAAGGTGACATGCTTCGTGATAGAGTTCCTGCCCCAAAATTTGAACACTCAAAGAATATAGCCACACCGAAGGTAACTACCTTTCCACAAAAGTCAAAAGAACGCATTGTAGAGTACCAGACCATACCACTATACGCTGTAGAAGCCACCGCAAGTATTCTCGCCCAAGGCGATATCAGCGATTATATTATTGATAATATATCCATCCCTCGCATGCCGAAGTGTGATGGTGCCGTAATGGTTGCAGGTGATAGTATGTCTCCTGTTATCCACAGCGGAGACATAGTCTTATACAAGGTGTTTGAGAACTTTAATAACATTATATATGGGCAGATGTACTTAGTCTCCATTATCCTAGAGGGAGACACGCTCATACTTATCAAGTATATTCGTAAGATAGAGAGCGACCCTTCCGCAGTACTCCTTTGCTCGGAAAACCCAGCACACTCACCGATGCAAATACCACTATCCAGCATCCGCTCAATAGCTCTCATTAAAGGATCTATCAGGTATCATATAATGTAGCAATCAAGACACACGCACACTTTTTGCCCTAAAATTAAGGACTTCCATTTGTTTATGCGGATTCCTTGCGTGTTTAATTGTTTTTAAGAAGGCGAAAGTGGGTGGCAAAAGGGGGTATATATATACTGCTTTTAATACTAGTTCGCACTATTTTTGGCTATTAGTCGGGGGGCGTACGACTTCTAAAAGACCAACAACTGCATAAGCTAACGCATAAGCTAAACCACATTTCGTTTTATTATGCATAAGCTAATGCATAAACTAACGCATAAGCTAACTCCGAAAACCGCCAAAATTAACATTTGAGTGCCCACCAAAATAACTATAGAAAAACTCCTTTTTCCCAGCTCTTAAAACACTGCTCGAATGCCTATCGAGCGAAGCATATAAAAAGCCGTAAGACCGCCATTATAGCGACCTTACGGCTCCTTATAATTATATACTACCGCCTATCTATTCCCCTCCGCTCGAACGATTAACATACATCACTCGAATGACCTCGAACGTTCAGCCCAAAATTAACCCGAAATTAACCCAAATGAACATTTCGTTTTGCCCCCGCCCGTATATGCCGACCCCCTCAAAAGTCCGATGTATAAAAGCATTTCACCCATTCGCCTTTCGGTTTCCTCTTTTACCTATCGTTTTACCCCCCTTACAAGAGTATCGGTAATAAGTTTGCGTATGGTTTAAGATACAAAGATGCTGATAATGATCAGCTTAGTGCCTGGAGATACGCCCTCTTAAATAATCCAGATGGAGGCTCAATGATGGTAATTACCGTACGCTATTTAGGTCCAAGCAAAGCATCTACCACCATTCAACAAATAGCAGACGAATCATGGTGGACAAATAATAATAGCGAGGATATTACTAAGACCTTTCCTCTTACTGGCATAGAAAGGGAAAATGGCTCTAAAACTGGAGTAAACGATTATGCAATGTATTGGTTAAGTACTGAAGGGAATGCTACTACTGCCTATAACATGTACATTTATAGTGGAGGAGCACACTCGGATTACTCATATAGTGGAAAAGTTTTTGGCACCCCAATAAGACTATTAAGGAATGAAGTTCAAAAACCAAGTGAGCCTACAGATCCAGAAGATCATGTGAAATTGCCAATCGAGTATATTGCTGAGCATAACGTTGCACCAGATGCCAAAAGCTTCGTGACAAATAATAAGAACAATGTGAGCGGATTTTTTACTTGGGATAATGCCATTAATAAATTCTCAAGCATTTCAATTGAGGGAAAGAATTATCACCTACCAAGTATTGCTGAGTGGCGTGGTATTATTAATGATACCAAACTAGCGTTTAAGGAAAGAACCACATACCAGGATGTCGAGGAAGAGATTCAAATAGGGAAAAATGGAGAATTAAAAGTTTATCGCTCCGACTATAGCTCACCTGAAGATTATGTCACCTACGGACTTAGGTTTACTGGAATTGACGGAGATAAGAGCTTGTTATCAGCATGGCGATATCAATTTGTAGATGATCCTAACTCAGATGAATCAGAAGATATGATCGTAATTATTACGGTCAGACTACTTGGAAAAAGCTTCACAGGTACCATTGAGGATATTACAAATGCAACCTATTGGGACAAAAATAACAGTCAAGATATTACTAAATATATACCATTGAGTGGATGGATTAATGTTGATAATGAGGTCCAAATGAAGGGTTCGAATGCAAGATTTTTAAGTAGTACAAGTACTGGGAAATACTGCTGGTATGCCTTTTTTACATCATACAGCTTAGGTCTTATGGATACCACGAATGACTGGTATTATGATCTGAATGATAGATATACAGTTCGTTTGTTTGAAGATTAATAGATAGACCCTTAGTTATTATAGCATGGAAAAGTCGGGAACTTAAAAGAGAGTTTCCGACTTTTCTTATATATTGAATCAAATCTCAATAACTTTATTTTAACGTATTACATAAGAATCAAGTCCTTATACTGGTAGTAGAAAAGTCACAATTATTAATGAAAGAGCCTATAGGTTTGATAAAGAAGCAGGGATTTATTCCGAAGAATAAATCCCTGCAGTGCTATTACTAAGATATGATTATTTTGCCATATAGTAGAAGCGAGAGAACTCATACATGTCTTCAATTCTTGATTTTGCAGCTGGCTGCATCACAGGAACCTTACCATCAATTCCCTCAAGAGAGATGCTAGAGATATATGCAGAACGAGTAGCTCTTTTTCCAGTAGCTGGTGGTACTTTATCTGCGAAGACCAAATTATCAAGGTGACCTATGTACAGAATGTTCTTTTCTGTATCCAAACCGATCTTGATATTTCCAGAGATTGGGTGATTCATGTTTATATCTGATTCTGGAACGATGTACATTTCTTGCAGCTCGGACTCTTCTTTATTTATATCAAGGAAATAAACCTTATGCTTCTTGTCTTTTCCCTGACCTGCAACGTATATTTTATTGCCTTTGCTGTCATATACCATACTATATCTTTGTAAGCCCGAAAACTTCATATTTATGGTCTTAATAACCTTCATGCTTTCCATAGATACTAGATAGCATTCGTCACCATCCGATTTTGCTAGGAATACGGTGTCAGTTAGTGGGTAAATCCTAGTTGCATTCTTTGGCAATTCAATTTTTGTTCCTTGGTTATTGTCAAGTGTGAAGACCCCAATCGAAGCTTCGTTTTTCATTGGCACAAAGAGCGAACCATTGTATGAAGCAGCACCTGCATATGAGTCAAAAGCACAATCAGCAAACTTATTCACAGAACCATCTTTCAGATCCAGGGTGTAAATGACACCGCGGTGACCTATAAATGCTTTCTCTTCGGTAGCTGCTAACATGAAGTCTCCTGGATAACCGCTATTAAAGTCGTAGGTTGTTTGGCTGACGACTTGAAGCGTTTGGTTATTTATCACTGTGACTTGAGTCTTGGAGTCCTTCTCCTTCAAGGAGATCTTCTTTGCAAAGATAACGAAGTGGTCTTTCACTCTCTGCATCTTACATTCAAAGCCCAGTTGGACATCAACTTTTTTCTCAGCCAAGATATCAAGATGCAATTCACCATTTGGCGATATAGCCATAAGTTTCGCTTGAGGGACATCCTTTTCTGCCTCATAACCTGCTAAGTCAGGAATTTGTGCCTGATCTAATACGAACATATAGCCTGCAAACTCTGAAGCAGGAACCGGTGGGTTTTCAGGTTCTTTTTCTGGATCTTCCTTTTCTACTGGAGGATCTTGATCTGGTTTCTCATTAGGTTTATTATCCTTTTTGCATGAAGCAAAAGCTATAGCCAAGGAAAAACCAATTAATAATAGTAAGTACTTATTTGAAAATTTCATGATGATTCTATTTAATTTAATTCATATCCAGTTTGTTGGGGCAGTACGCCTTCTTTTAGTTGTCCATCTACATAGTATGAAGATGGAATAGTACCACTTAATCTATTGCCATCGACATAGAATGTGGTATAAATAACGCCATAATTGTACCCATTTACAATATAATCGTGTGGTACTCTAGCTGGAAGAGGACCGGTGAGATTATTATTTGATAGACGTACGCTAATAAGGTGTGGCTGGTGTACACCTCCTAGTGATGTCGGAATTTCTCCTTCGAACTTGTTATTCTCCAAGTATAAAAGGCCCAAGCTCTCAATCTGGCCGACTACGTCAGGTAATTGTCCACTTAATTGATTGTCATTCAATGCAAGTCGGAGCAGTTTTTTTAGATTCGCAAATGATGAAGGGATGGTTCCTGTTAGTTTGTTTTCGTCAGCATAAAACTCCCTAAGGTTTGCCATTTCTCCCATTTGAGAAGGTAGCTCTCCTGAAAGTTCATTCTCAGATACAAAAAGAGTAGAGAGAGACTTAAGGTTCCCTAGCGTTTCAGGTAGTTTTCCAGAGAGCTTACAACCAGCTATATCAAGATAGGTAAGGTTAGTTAAGTTGCCCAACTCATTAGGGATTTCTCCAGTGAATTTATTACGTCCCAATACTATATATGTAGCATTGGTTAGCTTACCAATCTCTGCAGGAATGGTTCCTGATAAAAGGGTTCGCTCATCTTTAGTAACATAATTGAGCTGAGTAAGGTCCCAAGGAGCCCCCCAGAGGTCGAGAGAGTCAATCTTCGTTAAGTTCCCAATCTTAGGCGAAAGGGATCCATGAACATCGCTGAATCTCATTTTCCATACTTCGAGATGGCGTAAGTTGTATAGCTCATCAGGGATGGTGCCACCAAGCTTGTAATTTTCAGAGAGGTTGAGTGTTCTTAATGCAGTTAGGTCACCTATTTCCTTTGGAATGAAACCACTGAGTCTATTCCCACCCAATCTTACATCAGTAACTCTCTCTTCTCCATCAATGATGGCTGTTTTTATCCCGTACCAATTCTTTATCGACACACCCTCTTTCAACCAATTGGTTTTGTGGTGCCATTGATTTCCATTTGTGGCATTATAAATGGCAACCAATGCTAGGCTATCTTTTTGATAGTTTAGCCCTTTGGTCTCATTTTCAATCTTAAGAGACTGAGGATTTTGATCTAATTCTGGCTGGCTTTGTCCAAGATTATTGCTACATCCCATCAGGGTCATAACAGAATAACCACAAGTGAAGACAAGATTTTCTTTTCTGGTTTCAACATCTTTAGTTGTGAAGTTTAGTTAATTAGTAAAACGAATTTAAAAATTTATGCGTTATCATTAACTTCACATTCAGCCTGTAGATGATGATACGAGACACCATATATCGAGTAGCACCTATTAGGAAATAGGGTACAGAACATTTGAGAACGTTATCATCTTCTTCATCCCTAGGAAGTTAATGATCTTGTGACATGTCACAAGCCTAATGGCAGGTATTCTGACTTACTCCTACAGGGTATCACCTTCCCATTCTCAATAAGAACAGTGGTTGAGTTTTAATACTCTAGATACCTGCTTGGCAGAGTTTACAGCAGCAGGACTGTTCAGGATTTTCACCTGATTCCCTTTTGCATCAAACCTAGAATTGGTTTGAACTATTAGGCTTGCAAAGATACTAATATTATTCGGATATAATATGAATGTTTTTATATCGATAATACATAACACAAAAAATTGGTTATGTGAGACAGAAATGTTTCCTATAGGAAAGATTTTTGTTTCCTATGAGGAGAAGATCCCCTTCCAATAGGAAAAAATTTACTCCTCGTATGCTATTCCTGAAAAAAGTGCACAGAAATTAATTAAAAACTGATGTTCTTTACACTATCGATATATTATCCCTAGGTGGGTATACAAATATAGTCATTTATCACGGGCGCCCCACACAAGCGTGCCACCCATTCAAAGGGTAGGCACAGCTTGTGCGTCATATAGATGAATGTCAGAGCTCCCACTATCACCCCCTATCTTATTAGATATTAATGGATTAGGGTAGTTCGCGATAAGCGTCTGCATAGGAGTCCGCATGCTCACACTACTATGTGGACGTGCTGTATTATACATTAACACCGAATTATCCAAGGCTCTTTCTGTCTCTTCAAAGGTCAATAAAGAAAAGTCGTAGAGCCAATCGTTTTTGATAGTACTATTTAGGCGTTCCGCCATTGAGTTATGTAGAGGATCCCCTGTCTGTGTCACGCTCGTTATGATACCCAAACTCGCTTCATACGACGTCATCTCTTTGGAGACATACTGACTTCCTCGGTCACTATGAAAAATCAAGCCTCGAACATCTAGGGCATGACCTTCATAAAATGACACGGTCTGCTTCAGGGCTTCGTGGGGACCTTTTGTAGTAAGGTTACGTTGTAGGCTATATCCCGTGATTATACGACTATACGCATCCATCGTAAGGGAGAGATAAACAAAACCTTCGGAGCACTTTAGGTACGTAATATCTGAGACACACAAACGGCAGTGGGTTGGTGGAATATATTTCACCATCCTATTTACATGGTCCTCAAATCCGTGGTTTACCACACCAAACGTAGTTCTCGGGACCCCTCTTTTTTTCTTAGCTCGTAGCAATAAGTTATTGGCTCTAAGAATATCAAAGAATCTATCACGACCTATGACCATCTTCTCTCCAAAGTACTCTTTACAGAGCTGATAAAGCTGATTTCCACCGGCTTTGGGTAAATGGGCTTTTTGTCTGAGATAGTGACAGTAGTAAACGATGGACCCTGAAAGAGCACTTAGTTCTTCCTCTTTATACTTACGACTGTGATCGTAGTTATAATAGCCACTACGACTAACATTAGCTAGAAGACACAACTCGCTGATACTAAACAGACCATTTTGGTCTTTAAAACCTTTTAGGAGAGTGTCGATAACTTCAAATCGCTCTTTTTTTTATGTCTATATTATGCTTCTCTGCTACTTTTTCCAACAATGTCTTGTGGAATAAGGCGTCCAACTCTGCTGTTCTTTTTGCTACTTTTAAACGAGAGTTTTCACGCTTTAACTCTAATAATTCTCGTCGTAATTCTTTCTCACTTTTGCTCATACCCTCTTCATTTACTAGGTTGTTTGATGGTGTTTCTACTCCAAAGATACTCAACCATTTATAAAGTGTAACACAGCCAATCTTATATCTTTTAGCTACATCTACTACTGAATCTCCAGTACATAGAAGATCATTCACTACGAGATACCTAAATTCATTACTATAATACCTCGAATGTTGAGGATTCATTCTTTTTGTGCTTTTTTCTTCCATTACTTTTCTTCTTCTACTTGTCCACTATTTCAGGATAGCACATCGCAGAGTTCCTCTTTATGATTATTCTTTTTACTGGATAATCCTCTTTCTTAATAAACTTATATTGTGTGAGGGCTGTTATTAAATAAACCTTATTTCTCTTAAGATTTTGTTTCTTTGGGGGGTATAATAGAGGTTGGTATTTTAGTGTCAATGTTCCCTTTTTTGTTTTGACAACTGAAATTTGATGCTATATTTTATATCTTTATAATTGGTAGATATATAAGTAATAACTTTTTTGTTATTTGCTTGGTTTGTAATAAATTATTAGTAAGTTTGATGGAGATAATTAATTTAATTTTAATATAAGCTTTTTGTCAATTGGAGGTTGCAAAGCTTCCTTATAATATCTAGAGTATGAATAGACGTGTGTTTTTTGCTCTCTTTTTTGTTGCTGTTGCTACATTATTTGCCTGGGCACAAGAGAGTTTACAATTACAATCGCCTAATGGGCGTTTTATAGCTACTTTTAGTATCTCCACGAGTGGAGAGCCAATGTATAGTCTTACATACGATGGTAAGGCTGTCGTTAAAGAAAGTAAGATGGGCTTTTATTTACTTAACGAAAAGAAAGGTGATCTTTCCGAGGAAATACTAGGTGTACAAAAGCCTCATCATGAAGATTTAGTGAATGGTTTTAAGGTGGTACGCTCATCTCAAAGTAGTTTTGACGAAACCTGGACTCCAGTATGGGGTGAGGAGGAAGCCATACGTAACCATTATAATGAGTTGTTTGTCAATCTTCTTCAAGAAAAAACAGGACGTGAACTCAATATCAGATTTAGGTTATTTGATGATGGTTTAGGTTTTCGGTACGAATTCCCTGATCAAGATAAGTTAGTTTACTTTACTATCAAAGAAGAGGCTACAGAGTTCGCGATGGCAGGAGATCATACAGCTTGGTGGATCCCAGGAGATTATGATACCGAGGAGTATAACTTTGGTGAGAATAAGTTGACTGAGATAGATGATCATTATGATGCTACTATTATTCATAATGCTAGCCAATTTGCTTTCAGTCGCCATGGTGTACAGACCCCACTTCAGATGAAGACCGATGATGGCATGTATATCAATATCCATGAAGCAGCGTTGATTGAATTCCCAGCGATGCATCTAGAGTTAGATGAAGAGGCATTAACCTTCCATGCTCATTTGACCCCCGATGCTACAGGTGCTAAAGGAAGGGTACAAACTCCATTCAATACACCTTGGAGAACGTTAATCGTAGGGAATAGTGGTACTGATATTTTGTCAAGTCGCATGACCTATAATCTTAATGAACCTTGTAAGCTCGAAGATACGTCATGGATTAAGCCTATGAAGTATATGGGTGTATGGTGGGAGATGATTACTGGTAAAAGCCACTGGAGCTACACTAATGACCTGAGAAGTATTCATTTAGATAGTGTTGATTATACTAAGACAAAACCACACGGTCGCCATGGAGCAACTACAGAGAATGTGCTTCGTCATATTGATTTTGCAGCTAAGCACGGATTTGATGGCGTCTTAGTCGAAGGTTGGAATGTTGGTTGGGAGGATTGGTTTGGTCATCAGAAGGATTATGTCTTTGACTTTCAAACTCCTTACCCAGACTTCGATGTTGATCTCATAAGAGATCATGCAAAGTCTAAGGGTATCCAGATGATTATGCATCATGAAACGAGTTCGTCTGTTCGTAACTATGAACGTCATCTGGATGATGCGTTCAAGTTTATGGTTGATAATAACTACCATGCAGTAAAGACCGGATATGTAGGAGATATAGTTCCTTATGGAGAGCATCATTATGGACAGTGGCTAGTCAATCACTACTTGTACGTTGTCCAAAAAGCAGCCGAATATAAGATTATGATTAATGCCCACGAGAGTGTTCATATGACTGGGTTGAGTAGGACCTATCCTAACCTCCTCTCACAAGAGAGTGCAAAGGGGCAGGAGTTCCAGACTGGGGGTAATCCTATTAATCATATGACTATTTTACCATTTGGCCGACTCATAGGAGGACCTATGGATTATACTCCAGGCATAGTCCAGATGTCTATGAGTAGGATGAATCCTGATAATCCTAACGTAGTCGTTTCTACTATCGGTAATCAGTTAGGAATGTACCTTACTATGTACACTCCACTACAGATGGCGGCTGATTTTCCAGAGCATTATGAAGAGAGGATGGATGCTTTCCAATTTATCAAGGAGGTCCCTGTAGAGTGGAGTGAAAGCAAATATTTGGAAGCAGAGCCAGGACGTTATATCACAGTTGCTCGTCGAGAAAAAGGAACAGATAATTGGTATATGGGTAACGTAAGCGGTGTTGCTCATCCTACTTCTATCAAGCTAGACTTCCTAAAACCAGGCGTTAAGTACGAAGCAATAATTTATGAGGATGGTAAGAAAGCACATGCTACTGAAAATCCTTATGACTATACTATAAGTAAGAAGAAGGTCTCCAGTAAGACTACTCTGAAACTAAATGCTGTTGCAGGCGGTGGCTTTGCTGTGTCCATTCGCCCAATTAATAAATAATGAGTGTTGGTATTTTTTGAATTAATATTATGAATCGATTGTCACAAAAATGGACATTAATATCGGTAATGTTACTTGTCTGTTCGTGGTTGGTTAACCCAGCTATGGCACAAGAAATTACGGTAAAGGGTGTCGTCGTTGATAACTTCGGTGATCCTCTAATGGGTGTAACAGTCAGAGTACTGGATAACCCAAGTGTAGGTGCTAGCACCGATTTTGATGGTAACTTTATGCTCCAAGCAAAGAAGAGCGATAAGTTACAATTTAGCTTTGTAGGTTTTAAGAACCAAGTGGTGGACCTATCTACAGCCGCATTACCCCTTTCTATCACTATGGAGGAGGATAATGAGCTTCTTGATGAGGTGGTCGTTATTGGATATGCTAAAGGTAGTAAGCGTACTATCTCAGGGGCTGTTGCTAAGATTGGTTCTGAGGATATGAATGCAGGTGTTGTGGTCAATCCACTCCAAGCACTACAAGGTAAGGTCCCTGGCGTTAAAATCAGTAAGGTCGGTGGAGACCCTACAGCTGGAGCGTCCGTGCGTATTCGAGGTACTACCTCTTTGTCAGGAGGGAACGACCCTCTTGTCGTCATTGATGGTGTGTTCGGAGATCTAGCACTTTTGAATACCCTTGCCCCTTCAGATATCGAGACTTTTTCTATCCTGAAGGATGCCTCTGAGACTGCACAGTATGGTTCTCGTGGAGCTGCAGGTGTTATTGTTGTTACTACGAAGAAGGGTAAGGCCGGTAACTTTACACTTGACTATAGTGGCACCTTTGGTGTAGAAACAGCCTATAAGACCATTAGCATGTTAAATGCAGACCAGTACCGAAATGTGGTCAAAGATATGGGTATCGTGAATGCCTTTGATGGAGGTGCTTCTACTAACTTTATGGATGAGATGCTTCAAACGGGCTTCACACAAGATCATAGAGTATCCTTTGGAGGTGGTAGTGAGTTTAATAACTTCAGAGCATCCTTAGGGGTGGTTAGTCAGAAAGGTATTATTCGCACTAATGAGATGCGTAACTATACCGTTAAGCTAGATGGCTCACAGAGGTTCTTTGATAATAAGCTCCGTTTGGATGCTGGTATCTTTGGCTCAAAGAGAGATAGCCGTTATGTCAATGACTATCAAAAGACATTCTACTCTGCAGCATCTTCTAACCCTACATTACCTTCGGCTCAGAATGCTGATGGGACATGGCCTGAGGATGTCAATGCTAATGAGATCGATAACCCACTGGGTCGTCTAACCATCGACGATAGAGCTGATGATGCATTCTTTACCATTAACGGTCGTCTGACATGGACCTTTAATCCTTCACTTAACCTTTCTCTCTTTGGATCATATACCTATAATAATAGAGAGAATATGCAGTATATCCCTAATAATATCAAAGCTGGTATTCGTGAGGGACGTGGTAAAGCCTATCGTGGCAATAGTCGAAATGATAATTTGATGGGTAACCTGACTCTGAACTATATGAAGACCTGGGGTGATCATCGTATTGATGCCCTCGCCGTTGCAGAGGTTCAGAAATACTCATATAGAGGCTTTGGTGCGAATGTACGAGGGTTTGATACTAACTTCTTCGGATATAATAATCTCCAAGCAGGAGCTCTCGTAAAGTACGGTGATCCATATTCTAATGCCAATGATTACCTCCTTAATTCCTACCTAGCACGTGTCAATTACATGTATGCTAATAAGTACATCGCTACTGTAAATATGCGTGCAGATGGGTCTTCTAAGCTAGGAGAGAATAATAAGTGGGGCTTCTTCCCTTCAGCTAGCTTAGCATGGGTCATTAGTGAAGAAGGCTTTATGAAAGATGTCACAGCTATAGACGAACTCAAGATTCGTACCGGTTATGGCGTGACTGGTAATCAAGATGCGATCTCACCATACAATTCCCTTATGCTTATGGGACCTAGCGGACTAACCACTATTGATGGTGTGCCTACGGTTACATTCAATTACAATCGTAATGCTAACCCAGAGCTACGTTGGGAGACTAAGCATATGTTTGATACCGGTATCGACTTCTCTATGTACGATGGTCGTATTACTGCTGTGCTTGATTATTATTATTCCAAGACTTCTAATCTGCTATATAATTATGCAGTGCCTGTCCCTCCATTTGTTCACCCTAATCTTCTCGCGAACCTAGGAGAAATGGAAAATAGTGGAGTCGAGGTTGCTATAAGTTATGCACCTATTCGTACTAAGGACATGGACTTGACCTTCAGTGCTAATGCTGCTTATCAAAAGAATAAACTACTATCTCTGAGCGGTACATTCCAAGGTCAGGAGCTGTCTGCTAGCCAGTATATGTCACTAGGTAGTATTAATGGAGCTGGCTTTATTGGTGGTAATAATAGTGTTATTTACCAATTGGTCGGACAGCCATTAGGTGTATTCTATTTACCCAAGTCAAATGGTCTGATTAATGATGGACTTGGTAGCTATACATATAATGTCTTAGACCTTGACAATGACGGTGTGGTCAATATCTCAGACGGTAAGGACCGTTACATCGCAGGACAGGCTATGCCTAAGGTCATTGTTGGGGGTAACATTGCGTTCCGCTACAAGGACTTCGATATGCAGGTTCAGATGAATGGTGCCTTTGGTCATAAGATCTATAATGGTACCTCACTTACCTATATGAATATGAGTTCGTTCCCAACCTATAATGTGATGCCAGAGGCTCCAGAGAAGAACATTAGAGATAATACTGTGACCGACTATTGGTTGGAAAGAGGAGACTATCTACACATTGATTATTTGACTTTAGGGTATAATTTCAATCTAGATAAGGACTGGGTTAAGAGAATCAGAGTCACTGCTTCTGTTAATAACCTTGCCACCTTTACTGCATATAGTGGACTATCACCATTGATTAATAATACCACTGTAGGAGGAGATTTAGGTGTAGATGACAAGCGATTCTATCCATTGACTCGCACCTACTCATTGGGACTTAATATTACCTTTTAATAAGTACGTGATATGAAGAAATATATATTGTTTATAGCTGGGGTCGTTCTGGCTGGTGGGTTCCTCTCATCGTGCTCTCTAAATGAAGACCCTAAGGATCAAATACCAGAGGGGGATGCTTACCAGAGCCCAACACTCATTTACCTCAATACTGTTGCTTCCCTCTATACAGAAGTAGGAGGTACTGGTGGAGGTCAGGGCTTGGGCGGTACTGACCGTGGTATTTATGATCTAAATACTTACACCTCTGATGAAATGATGTTACCTACCCGTGGGGGTGACTGGGATGATGGTGGCCTATGGCGAGACCTATTCCAGCATAAGTGGAGCATCGATAATGATGTTATCAAGGGGTCCTGGGATTATCTGTATCGAGTGATAGGTAAGACCAACATGTCTATTGACAAGCTCAATTCCTTGATAGAAGGAGATCCTGAAAATAAAGATCTCCCGATTTACTTAGCTGAGTTACGTACCTACCGTGCTATGTATTATTCATACCTCTTGGACCTCTTTGGCAACGTGCCATTAGTGATCAAGGGTAGTCAAGAGATTAAGGATGTAAAGCAGTCTAGCCGTAGTGTTCTTTTTGACTTCGTTGTTAAGGAACTACAGGAGTCCGTACCACTTTTAAGTGACGCAAATAGCACAAATACTGGACGTTACTATGGACGAATGACTAAGCCTGTTGCTTACTACTTACTGGCCAAGCTAGCCCTCAATACTCAGGTCTATGCCGATGATAATTGGGCCGATGGTAAAGCGGATGGCGATTACTCATTTTCTATTGAGGGGCAAACCATGAATCCTTGGGAAGCGACTATATATTATGCTGATAAGATTACTGAGCTTGGTTATGTCCTAGAGGATGATTTTAAAGCCAATTTCGCTGTGAATAACGAACAGTCACGTGAGAATATCTTTGTCATCCCTATGGATCCTACCACCTTCTCTGCACGTATGATGTACAGCATCCGTAGCTGGCACTATGAGCATGCCAAGGCTTACGGTTTGGATGGTTGGAATGGAGCTTCAGCAACTAAGGAAGCGATCAATATTTTCCGTAAGGGCAAAGAAGACCCTCGAATGATGATGACCTGGTACACTGGTAAGGTCTTTGATGCGAATGGCAATCCTGTGATGAATGGAGATGAGCAGTTGGAGTATTTTCCAGATGACATTGCTCTGATACTATCAGGCACACCGCATGAAAAGACAGCAGGAGCACGCTGGGCAAAGTATCAAATCGATCCTACAGCTCAGTCAGGTGGTCAGTTAATTCGTAATGATTATGTGCTATTCCGTTATGCTGACATCCTCTTGATGAAGGCTGAAGCACTCGTCCGAAATGGCGGTGTCGGTGATACCGAATTAAATATGGTACGAGCTCGTGTTGGAGCTCCTAATCGAGTGGCTACCCTTCAGAATATTCTGGATGAAAGGATGCTAGAGCTAGCAGGTGAGGGCGTTCGTCGAACAGACCTTATCCGATTTGGGCAGTACACAAAGGCTATCAGTGATAGACCTGCATCTGAGGCAACCCGTACCGTATTCCCAATCCCAGCTGAAGTGATTAATCTTAATCCAGATAATCTAACTCAAAACCCTGGGTATTAATAACACGATTTAATGCAAAGTTTTATGAAAAAGATTCAATATATATTGACCCTAGCCATACTTTCCATACTTGCTTTTGGCTGTAAGGAAGGGAATGATAATTGGGTCATTGTAGAGGATGTGCAGCCTGGAGTGTATGTCTCAGGCGATGCTACTATATACTCTGGAGAGGCACCAGCTTCGCAGCTTAAGTCGCTTGACGGTGCACTAGACCCTAAGGAAACCCCTGTTCCTAATGAGATTGTGTACATAGATACATGGCTTAAGGGAGGTGCCAATTTCCAAGTCACTATTGCTACTGATGCAGATAATGTAGTGAAGTATGGTCAGGGTGAGGAGCTCTCATCTTCAGAGGTTGTTAAGGTGTATGCCCTAGCTAAGGATGCGTCCTTCCATGTAGCGGAGGATGGATTTTATAGAGTGGTCGTCAATACAGCTCTTAAGCAAGCTCATGTCATTCATCTTGAATGGAATGTGATCGGTGCTGCTACTGCTGGAGGATGGGATGGCGAGACTGCTTTTGGCAAGACCACATTTGACCAAACCACTTACACCGTAGTTCATCAAGGGAAGACCCTTCTCAGTGTGGGGGACTTTAAGTTCCGATATGGTGGTAACTGGGGTTACGAAGTAGCCTTGGATGAGTCTTCCAAAATCAAGTTTCATACTAACCTAGGCCTATCCGAAGCTGGTTCTCTTGATCACAAGGGGAGCTTTATGGATGGCAAATTTGGTGGTGAGAATGTCACCGCTCAATATGCAGGAGAGTATGAAGTGACCATTACATATAATCTTCGCTCGAGGGTTTATCAGGTGAGTGCTAAATTGCTAGGTGAGCCAACCCCTCCACCAGCTGTTACCTTGCCAGAATCGCTCTTTATGATAGGTAGTGTAAATGAGTGGACTTGGGATAAAGCATTTGAGATGACTCCAGTTCATGGTAATGGAGAGAATGGTATCTCTAGATATTGGAGAGTGCAGTACTTCAAGACTGATGATCAAATCAAGTTTAACTACCTAAGAGCATGGGATGGTCATGAATTTGGTTATGCTACTGTTTCAGAAGAGTCGAAAGACTATGCTGGTGTGGTGGATAGTGAAGGCAATATTAAGATAGAGAAGGCTGGATGGTATCTGGTTTTGGGTACTATTAAAGTATCCGCCGATGGTACTGCTCTAGAAAATACTATTGAGCTGCTTGCACCAAACATTTACCTCGTAGGTAACATTTCAAATGGTGTATGGAGTACACCTAACGATGGACTCTTTACTATTCCAAAGACAGCTGACGGTGAATTTATCTCACCTGCGTTTACAGCGGATGGAGATCTCAGAATCGCTCTTGCTATCGAAGGTGTTGATTGGTGGAAAGCCGAATTCATTGTCCGTGACGGCAAGATAGAGTATCGTGGTACTGGTGGCGATCAAGAGCCTAGAGTCAACGTAACTGCTGGACAGAAAGCATACTTGAAGTTTAGTGATAATACAGGTAGTATCAAATAATACCCTGTATCCGTGATCTTAAATATAATAAGAGGGGGTATCCACGTTTGGATAAACCCTCTTATTTTTTTTAATTGACCTGCTCTGATTTCACGCACTTTTATAAAGAGTGATGTACGATGGAGACCTAAGGTTTTGCATTTGCATCCGGCGTTGGTTATATCTCTAAGTACACTTCCTTCGCTTCGAAAATCAGGCTATTGACTCTTAATCTTATTGTTCAACCTTTTAGCTGAGTTCTAAACGAATCTCGAAGAATAGCACCTTGAGAAGCTTTTTTCTTATATCGGAGTAGGTTGATTTACCACAGTGTCGAAATCGGTATATTTGTGAGTGATTGTTTTTTAGGTTATTAAATGATGGCCATTCATCAGAGTGCCATAGAAAATGTTTTCTTTTCAGATGATAAAAAAATATTACTTTAGTATATTTCTCTGTTTGACCATGGCTTTTATGGCTGGGTGTGGACATGGAAAGGTGGAGCTAGTCCCTCCTATAGATGACAAACCAGAGGAGGTTGATGATTATAAGGATGGATTTACCCTCTCCACTAAGACTGTAGAGGCAGATAAGCCCTTGACTATAATCTTCAAGGCCGCTAAGCAAAGCTCTCTTTATGGATATACGGGCAAAGTATATGCTCATATCGGTCTTACCGAAGCTTCGGGTAGCTCCGATTGGTACAACGTACTAGCACCATGGGATCAGAATATCTCAAAGTTGGAGATGAAGCCAGTAGAGGGAATGAAATATACTTGGCAGATCACATTAAATCCAACTGTAAGAAATTTCTTTGGTGTCAGTGCGAAAGAAGTGATGCCATGTATTGCTCTCATTGTTCGATCTGCGGATGGGGCTAGAAAGGGAGTGGATGAAGATTTCTTTATTCCTATTGCTGGACAAGAAATACAACATGCTCCGACTCAAATGAAGCTACTGCCGGATGGGATGAGGTTAGGTATAAATCACCATGGAGAGGGAAAAGTGACTTTTGTCCTCGACGACTTAGATAAAAAGGGTCAAGGCTATGATGCAGCATACCTCTTGGGTTCGTTCAATGGCTGGCAGCGTCTGCCCAAATATCAGATGTATCGTGATCCGAACAAAAAGTGGCTTTGGCTGACTCTAGACCATCTGAAGGCAGGCGAGGAGTATGCGATGGTCTATGCTCTGTATGCTCGTGATAAAGTCGTTCGTACGTCAGATCCTTATTCCGAAAAAGTTAAGTGGGGAATACCTCAGGCGAGAAGTGCCGCTACCCTTTTCACTTCCGTGCCTGAGCCTGAATATCAGTGGCAGAATAGTAATCTCTATACCCCAGTCCCTAAATCACAACTGATGATTTATGAGATGCACCTAAGAGACTTTACTCCAGAGGGTAATCTTGCTGGTGCTATGAAACGCTTGGATTACATTCAGTCTCTAGGCTTCAATGCTATTGAGCTGATGCCGGTTCAGGAGTTTGATGGTGATGATTCATGGGGCTATAACCCCAATCACTTTTTTGCGATGGACCAAGCTTATGGTAGCGTGAGGGACTATAAGGATTTTATAGATGAGTGTCATCGACGAGGCTTGGCTGTAATTTTTGATATCGTCTATAATCATGCGACTAATGAGAGTCCCTTCTTTAAGCTCTATCACAAAGGGAACAAACCTTCTGAAAATAATCCTTGGATGAATGTAAATGCTCCCCACCCATATAGTGTCTTCAACGATTTTAATCACGAGGAACCTCGTGTGCGAGAGCACTTCAAGCGTAATTTGAAGTTCCTTTTAGAGGAGTACCATGTGGATGGATTTCGCTTTGACTTGACCAAGGGCTTAACCCAGAAAGTGAGCAATGAGAGTAATGCTTCCGCATACGATGCTAGCCGTGTGGCGATCCTTTCAGACTATGCGATGGCTGCCCAGTCGGTTAAGCCAGATGTTTATCTCATTCTTGAACACTTTTGTGATGATAGAGAGGAGACAGAGCTAGCGAAGAAAGGCATTATGCTCTGGCGTAATCTTAATCATCAATTTGCTCAGAGTGCTATGGGCTGGCAAGAGGCGAGCGGTTTGGACCGACTCTATACCCCTCAGGTGGTCGATGGTTGGGTAGGATATATGGAGAGCCATGATGAGGAACGTGTTGCATTCAAGCAGAAAACCTATGGAGTATCAGCAGTTAAGCAGAGTGCTACTATTAGGAGAGAACGCTTGGGGACGAATGCGGCATTTTTCTTTATGGTTCCTGGTCCTAAGATGGTATGGCAGTTTGGAGAAGCTGCTTATGACCACTCCATTGAGGAGAATGGGAGGACTGGACGCAAACCTGTCTTTACCGAGATGCAATTCAAGGAAGTCGAGCGTGCTCAACTCATCAAGACCTATAGCCGTTTACTACAGTTGCGAACCCTGTATCCTGAGTTTTGGGCTTTGGATGCCCCATTTACGTGGCAAGTAGCAGAGACAGATTGGAATCGACTTCGAAAGATTGAACTCACGAGCGGAGGTATGCAAATTAAGGTCTTTGGTAACTTTAATCCCAGTTTGCCTTTGGAAGTCCCAATGCCAGAGGGGACTTGGTATAATTTGATGGACGAAGAGCAGGCTGAGGTCTCCTCTATGAAGCTCGAGCCCGGACAATTTCTTTTGATCGCCAACTTTAAGGTGACTCGCACTAAGTAATGAAATCTAAATTTTGGAATAATAATTTTATTAAGGTAGTGTCAGCAAATCTTTTGCTGGCTCTACCTTTTTATATCTTAATTGTGGTGCTACCCCTCTATATAAAGGATGGATTGGGAGTGCCTGAAAAGCAAATAGGAATTATTCTATCCATGTACAGCTTTGCTGCGGTACTTATGCGTCCCATCACTGGATATCTTCTGGATAACTTCAATCGAAAAGTGATATACCTTTTGGGCTTTGCTCTCTATACCATCTGTATCGTATTGTATCCATTGGTGGGGAGTGCTCTGATGGTAGGGATATTACGTTTTGCTCATGGTTTGGGTTGGGGAGGTGTTAGTTCGAGTGGTAGTACCCTAGCCATTGACTTTGTCCCTAAGCATAGGAGGGGGGAGGGGATTGGTATCTTTGGTATGAGTATGACCGTGGCTACAATGATCGGTCCGATGCTGGGGAGTGCGATATACCGATGGACAGGTGATTTTCCAACTGTTTTTATCATTAGTTTTTTCCTTAGTGCTATGGCCTTTGCGATAGGCTGTTCCCTACGAATACCCAAGACTCCTCAGAAAAGGAGCCCTCTGGAATTGAAGAATTTCTTCAGCAAGAAGGCTTTCCCTGCTAGTTTATTGGCTTTATGGAGCCATATGCCCTATGGTTTCGTGCTAGGCTTTATTGCCTTATATGCTGCGACACTTGACGGTGCTGATTCTGGGCTGTTTTTCCTGATTTATGCCATGATGGCTTTTGTTGGCCGATATGCAGCAGGTCGAATTTTCGATGTGCGAGGGCCACGTTTATTGATGCTTATTGGTACCATACTTACGGCTTTAGGATTCATCGCACTGGCACAGTTTTCTAGTAAGATGGGGCTTTATGTGGGGGCGATCCCGATAGGGTTAGGCTTTGGTACGATGATGAATGTGACTCAGTCAATGGCTAATCATGGAGTCCCTATATCCGAAAGAGGCAGAGCCAATTCTACCTATCTGATGCTCTTTGATGTAGGAATAGGGCTAGGGATATTTTTATTCGGACAAATCATAGGGCAGTTTGGTTATCAGACAAGCATCTATGTATCTGTGAGCATTGTCTTAAGCTCATTATTGGTCTTTTTCTTATATGCCCTACCTGCATACTATAAGCATCCTAATGTATCAAGAGTGATTTGAAGGTGTAGGTGCTTTCAATGAGTTGTATATTCATAGTGGGTCACGGATGAATCTAATCAAAAAGTGGGTGCTTGGATGATAGCGGGTTGTGGAAAGGCTTTTGTGATGGATAAAGTGATCCCGATCGCAATAAAAATAGTTGGGTTTATCATTAAAACCCTCGTGAAAAATAGATACCTTTGCTACTTAGGTATTTTACCATCCTTAGGAATATTTGAAAGAAAGACTTCGTCGTGAATAATAATCAGATACAGCATAGCGGTTTAACCGCTTCGGAAGTTCGAGAGAATAGAGAGCGGTATGGTGTTAATCTTCTCACTCCTCCACCCGAAACGCCATGGTGGAGGCTTTATTTAGATAAGTTTAGAGACCCTATCATCGTCATTTTACTCGTGGCCACAGCTATATCCCTCCTCTTTGGCGTGATTCATCATGAGTACACAGAGTCTATTGGTATTATTATCGCAGTACTTATCGCTACAGGTGTCGGCTTTTGGCAAGAATATAGTGCCAAAAAGAAGTTTGATGCTATGCGGAGTGATAGTGACTATGAGGCGGTCAAGGTACGTAGAGATGGGGAGGTACTCGAGATTACTAAAGACCAACTAGTGGTCGGTGATGTGGTGATTCTCAATTCTGGAGATGAGATTCCTGCCGATATCGAACTATATCACGCGATGGATATGATGGTCTCAGAAGCGACCATGACAGGGGAATCTTTGGCGGTCTCCAAATATCCTATCGATGAGCCTTTTACAGGCTCTGGCTTTGCTCCGAATCTATTGCTGAGGGGGACGACCATAGAGCAGGGCACGGGAGAAGGTGTTGTCCTTAAGGTGGGCGATGAGACTGAGATCGGAAAAACCACTCGCCAAGCCTCTATCGAAGTAGATAGTGTGACCCCTCTTCAGGAGCAGCTCAATGGCTTGGCCGCACGGATCAATATCGCCGCCTTTTCAATTGCGATCTTGATGTTTGTCATTCTAAATCTCGCCCATTGGGATTTTGCTTTTGGTGAGCACTCTTTCAGTTGGTCGGTAGAGACGTTACTGTCCGAAGTCCAGTTCTTAATGGGAGCAGTGGTGGTCATTATTGTAGCGGTGCCTGAGGGTTTACCATTGTCGGTGACCCTAGCCTTAGCTTTTTCGATGAAAACCATGGCTAGCGAGAATAACTTGGTTAAGAAAATGCACGCGTGTGAGACGATCGGTGCCGTCAATGTAATCTTTACCGATAAGACTGGGACTCTGACTCAGAGCAAGATGAAGGTGGTCGATTTTGATTTGCAAGGCAGTAAGGAGGAGTTGCAATTCATCGGTGCTATTAATTCTACTGCAGAGTGGTCTAAAGATTCTGAGGTCTTGGGTAATCCTACCGAAGGAGCTATTCTCAAGGAGATAGGCCGTGAGCTGAGTCAGAAAATAAGAGATGAGTATGTCATCCTCTCTGCTATCCCCTTTTCTAGTGCCTATAAGTATATGGTAACGTATGCGAGGAATGACAGGACCAAAGAGGAGGTTGTGGTCATCAAGGGTGCTCCTGAGGTGATTGCAAGGATTATTGGCGATGATAAGTTTCTGCATACGGTATCGATTCAGCAGGGGCGTGGACGAAGAGCTATTTCGGCTGCCTTTATTGAGGGGATTAGCTTTTATGATGCTCGCGAATTACTAAAGTTCGGTCAAGCACTTCCTTCATGCCGATATGTGGGGACCTGGTTTATTGAAGATCCTGTTCGTTCAGATGTTCCTGCTGCTATTGAGCGGTGTTATGGAGCTGGAATCGATGTTGTGATGATGACGGGGGACAATCTTAAGACTGGAACAGAGATAGCTCGACAAGCAGGCTTTGAAGAGATATGGGCGATAGAGGCTAAGGACTTTTGGAATGAAATAAAAAATGCTAAGAATGGGAGAGACTTTCCTAATGTTATCGCTCGCTGTACCCCTTCCGACAAGATGGATATTCTTAACTGGGCACAGGATCGAGACCTAGTCTGTGCCATGACAGGGGATGGGGTTAATGACTCTCCCTCTCTCAATCATGCTGATGTCGGTATCGCCATGGGTACAGGCACGTCAGTGGCTAAGGAGGCTGCTGATATTGTCCTCTTGGATGATGCGTTCCCCTCCATTGTTACAGGCGTGAAGTGGGGACGTTCATTGTATAAAAACATCCGTAACTTCCTCTTTTTTCAGCTTTCTATAAACTTGTCCGCTTGTCTTTTAGCTCTCTTTGCCCCTATTGTAGGGGTTGGAATGCCCTTTACGGTTACGCAGTTTCTGTGGATTAATCTCGTGATGGACTCTTTAGCTGCCATCGCACTGGCTTCAGAGCCAGCTGATGAAAAGGTGCTTTTGGAGAAGCCCAGAGATAGAGATGAATTTATTATCAATCGATCATTAGCCAAAGCGATTATTGGCTTTGGTGGCTTTGTCTGGCTTTTCTGTACGGTAGTCTTATGGGGTGCTGGGCACTTAGAAGTGGTCGAAAGTTGGGGTTGGGATGGTCTTACGAGATTCCTTTCACACATAGATCTGACTGTCTTCTTTGCCTCTTATATGGTGATTAACCTTTGGAATACATTCAATGCAAGAGTGATCGGGAAGAAAAAGTCTGTCTTTGATGGACTGGCAAAAAATCCTCGCTTCCTAGGTATAGTCGCCTTTATTCTAGTCGTGACTATTGCTATTGTTCAGGTAGGCGGTGAAGTCTTTAGTACGCATCCATTGTCATGGAAGACCTGGCTTATCATTATCCTAGTCTCTTCCCCTGTGATGCTGGTTCGTGAGCTTTATTTTCAGCTCGTTACTAAGCGACATCACTCGTAGGAGGACGGTAATGTGCTAATAATTGCCAATCATTAATGTTGACAAAAGTCTTTCGGTAAAGAGCCTTTTATCTGAAGAGGCTCAAACTCACCGTGTCCAAACAGGATTATGTATCTGGTGAATGGTGGGTGACCCTTACAAATGTATATGGGTAACGGTATGAGCTTCGTCAACTATCAGCAGAGTGGGCGAGGAGCACATCAGCAGGGCGATTGTCACGGATGACTTCTTGGACGAGATCATAGACCATCGCTTTTAGCTCCGTGAGGAACTTATTGGGATCGTACTTCCCTTGGTCTATGAGTCGTAGCTTGTACTCCCAATCGCCAGTCAGTTCTACACTTTTCAGTTGTTCGTTATTGATGATATGGATGAGTTCTATCCCTATTTCAGTGGGGATAAGGTTTTTTCTCTGACGCTTGATGTACCCACGCTTGAAGAGCGTCTCAATGATGGCAGCACGAGTAGAAGGTCGGCCGATTCCTTTCGATTTCATCGCTTCCTTCAGATCTTCGTCCTCCACTAGTTTTCCTGCTGTCTCCATTGCGTTCAGCAATGTTGCTTCAGTGAAGTGCTTAGGTGGGCGAGTCTCCTTGACTAAGAGGTCTGGTTTGTGCGGCCCATGCTCACCCTTCACAAAGGCTGGCATTGATTGCTTTTCGCTAGGACTGCCACCGTCCTCTTCCTCCTCTTTGGTATCACTATCTTTGGCATACAACACCTTCCACCCCTCATCTGTGATCACTCTCCCAGTAGCTTTGAATTCAATCTTAGCTACTTCTGCCATGACGGTCGTCTGCTCATATTCCATATCTGGGTAAAAGACAGCTAAAAACCGCTTTAGGATGAGGTCATAAATCTGAAAGTGGGCATTGTCTAAGAACCCTGGTGTATTGCCTGTCGGGATAATAGCGTGGTGATCTGTTATCTTGGTGTCATCAAATACTTTCTTCTGCTTCTTGAGCTTCTTGCCCAGCAGCGGAGCTGTAAAGTCTGGAACCATGGAGGAGAGCTGCTGAATAATAGGCATACACTTAGGGTACATATCATTTGGCAGATAGGTGGTATCCACACGCGGGTAAGTGACTAACTTCTGTTCGTATAGACTTTGGATGATAGAGAGGGTCTGGTCGGCTGATAGCGAGAACTTTTTATTTGCTTCAATCTGTAGACTCGTGAGGTCAAATAACCTCGGTGCACCCTCCTTGCCCTTCTTTTTAGTCATGCTCTTGATATAGAGATCTTCACTCTTAATCGTTTCGATGACCCCTTTTGCCTCCTCTTCGCTAGAGTATCTCCCCTTGGTCGAGGCAAAGAGTACATTACGGTAGAGCGTCTTAATTTCCCAATAAGGCTCTGGCTTAAAGTTCTCAATCTCTTCAAATCGCTTGACGATTAGTGCTAGAGTAGGGGTTTGGACACGCCCCACGGAAAGCATCCCTCTATCACTTCCACTTCGGTACTTCAGGGTATAGAGCCTAGTGGCATTGATCCCAAGTAACCAATCACCGATAGCTCGGGTCAGTCCCGCATGGTATAGATTGGTGTACTCCTCGGCAGGTTTTAAGTTCTTGAACGCCTCAATGATCGCCTCATTGGTCATGCTGGATAGCCAAAGCCGCTTGACTGGAACCTTGCAGTCTGCCATCTGCAATACCCACCGCTGGATGAGCTCTCCCTCCTGTCCGGCATCACCACAGTTAACCACCTCTGACGCTTGGGTTACCAGTTGCTTAATGACATTAAACTGCTGCTGTATGCCATTGTCCTCAATTAGTTTGATGCCAAATCTATTAGGAATCATCGGAAGGTGAACCAAGCTCCAGGGTTTCCATTGGATAGCGTAGTCAGCAGGGTCCTTTAGGGTGCAAAAATGGCCGTAGGTCCAGGTTACACAATACCCGTTGCCCTCAAGGTATCCATTCTGAGAGGTAGTAGCTCCCAGTACTTGAGCAATGTCCCGAGCAACAGACGGTTTTTCGGCTATACAGAGAATCATGTTTATAGAGAAAAAAGTCTGTAGGAGTGGACGTTCACCACCCCTACAGATTAATTATGTTAATTCAATATGCACTTATCCTATTTTGATAGAGATAAGGTCACTTTCAAATCCCAAGCTGTTTCATGATTTGTTCGATACGCTCTTGGACAGCTTCTCGAGCTGCTGGGAGCTCGTCCTTAGAAGCTACAGGAGAGTGTACCTCAATGTAAAACTTAATCTTAGGCTCTGTCCCTGATGGACGGATGGAGAGCTTAGTCCCATCCTCCGCACGGTATTGCAATACATTGCTGGTGGTAGGTTGATCCAACTTAAAGGTCTCTCCACTCTCGATGTACTTACCAGTGAGATTAGAGTAGTCTAATACCTGTGTGACCTTAGCACCAGCGAGTTCCTTTTGTGGTGTGCTGCGGAAATCGTCCATCATCTTTTTGATCTCTTGAGCACCAGACTGTCCTGGGCGTACGATGGAGATGTTCTTCTCGAAAGAGTAGCCATACTCTGTATAGATCTTATCTAGGAGGTCTAGGATGGTCATTCCCTGATCCTTGGCCCATGCAGCCATCTCAGAGAAGATTAGGCAAGCACTTACGGAGCACTTATCTCGTACAAATTCATCCCATAGGTAGCCATAACTCTCTTCGCCACCGCCGAGATACTCCTTCTTACCCTCATTCTTACGAATGACGTCAGCAATCCACTTAAAGCCTGTAAAGACATCGTAAAGCTCCACATTATTTCGTTCGGCTATCGTAGCGATGAGGTCGGTTGTTACGATGGTCTTGACTATGTATTGGTTGCCATTCAGTCTGCCCAGCTCCTTATTCTTAATAATAGCATAATAAGCATAAAGAAGGCAAGTCTGATTACCATTCAATAGCACCCACTCGCCATCATGGCTCTTCACAGCGGTACCGATGCGGTCGCCGTCAGGGTCTGTAGCCAATACGATGTCAGCATCCAGCTCTTTTGCTTGAGCAAGAGCCATTTCTAGAGCACTCGCTTCCTCAGGGTTTGGCGAAACGACGGTTGGGAAGTCTCCACTCTGTACCATCTGTTCAGCGACGGGGTGAACCTCAGTAAATCCAGCCTCAGCAAGCATACGAGGCATCACGGTACCGCTGGTCCCGTGTAGTGGTGTAAAGACGATCTTTAGGTCGTGCTGACGCTTGATAGCTTCAGGATCAAGGCGAAGGGAGAGCACCTTAGAGATAAACTTATCATCCATCTCCTTACCTAGTAAGGTAATCATCTCCTTAGGACCATCAAACTTAATCTCACTAACTGATGCGATGGCATTCACTTCGTCAATCACTCCCACGTCATGAGGAGCAATCATCTGTGCCCCATCGCTCCAGTAAGCCTTAAAGCCATTGTATATTTTAGGATTGTGCGAAGCCGTAATCATCACTCCACTCTGGCAACCTAATTCACGAATCGCATATGATACCATAGGTGTAGGGCGAAGCTCCTCATACAGATATACTTTGATACCGTTATTAGTCATAATGCCAGCAGTAATATCTGCAAAGTGACGGCTGTTATGACGGCAGTCATACCCAATGGCTACCTTTAGTTCAGTCTCCTTGCCAAATTGCTTGATGATATAATTAGCTAAGCCTTGGGCCGCCTTACCGACAGTATATCTATTCATACGGTTGGCACCAGCACCCATAATGCCACGAATACCTCCCGTACCAAATTCGAGGTCTTTATAAAAGGCATCAATCAAGTCAGTGGGATCTTCGTCATCAAGCAGTGCTTGTATGGCTGCTCTTGTTTCTTCATCATACTCAGGGCTTAACCACTCCTGAGCCTTTGCTCTACACTTTTCTAAAAGTTTCTTATCTACCATTTTTGACGATTTTTTATATGTTATATCTTTTATCTCTATAGTAGCAAATTTACTAATAATAATCCTCCTTACCACGAGTCACTTTTTATTTTTCATGTGTGGCTTTCTTTAGAAATCAGTTCCTCCTAAATGGTTGGATTAAACTCTTACTATACGTGAGTTTTTACGTAAAACCCATGTTATTAAGATACAATTTTGGGCACCCCTGATAGCTACTCTGCTTTTGATGTTTATGAGAAGTGGATTAACTCGCTCTTGGGGAGTTTTACTGGATTGACAACGACGCTTAGGATAACGCTGATGTGCTAAGTCGAATTCTACAACCTCTCTAGCCATGAAGGAAAGACCGGGCTGGATTTTTTTTAAGAAGGAAGTCTCGAAAATAACGCTATTACCCTCCCTTTTGGGTTTCGAAGCTTGGATTAAAAAAGAGAGTCTCAACCGCAGATTAGATGCGGTTGAGACTACTCATTCTACAATTTTATAGTCTTATTGCACAGCAATAACTAATACGATATTATTTCTTACTCTACGATTAGTGTGATAACATCATCAATACCGTACTTATCGCTTTTCAAGCGAACCTTACACTGTCCAGGTCCCCACCAGTTAATATCGCCAGTCCAACCTGATGAAAAGACTTTAGAAGATTCATCAATGGACTCTATTTCCCATTGTCTAGCGAAATCTTTTTCTACAACCTCTTTAGTGTTATTGTCGGTAATAGTTAAGTAGATGTAGCATCTGTTCTTAGCAGCAGATTTATACTTCAAGAATTGATCATGTATCGTTTTATCTTCGCCTACTCGATTATCTGAAATAATGTCATCATTACTACCTGTATCGCGTTTTACATGACGGATGACATAAGAGTATTGCCCTTGTTCCACTTTTTTATTTACAATGACCATGCAACTATTGTGCTGAACTGTCCCATCTACAACAATTTTTATTTGGGCTGAACCAGCTGCAACAGCTGTAATCTTGCCTTCATTGGTAACTTTAGCAACAGACTCGTTTGTACTCTTAAGTTCTACAGTACTTTTATCGATACCATTGTAGTTGATGGTAAGCTGTGTGGTTTCACCTTCTAGTAGCGTTACCTTAGAAGGATCAATAGTAACACTCTTAGGAGTATCTTCTTCGCCATTGTTGTCATCTTCATCACTCTCGCCATTATCCTCATTACCGTTATCTGAAGCGTCATTGGAAACAATGATAGTACATGATGCTGAAAGGTCTGCCTTTGGTGCATATAAATCCACATAACCTTCGCCTTCACTTACACCTGTCACTACTGTACCCTCAATTTTGATGCAGTCATCAACGGTCTCTAAATCAAATTTGAAGTTTTCGCCTTCAGGTTGCACCACTTCGTTTTTAAGGTCAAGAGTTTGCCCTACTTTTATAGTGTAGGTATCTTGCTTAAACTTAATTGTTAGATTAGGGGTATCCTCATCCTCATCATCTTCTTCATTTGCCTCAACGGTTACTGTACAAGATGCAGAATTTCCATTTTCAAGCTTAGCGGTAACCTTTGCTTCACCAGCTGATAACGCTTTCACTTCACCATTCTCTACAGAGACGATTTTGTCAGGAGTGCAGCTCCATGTAATCTTGTCCTTAGCATCAGCTGGGGTCAGCTCTGCTTTGAGAGTAAAGCTCTCTCCAACTTTCAAGCTATGATGCTCTTTGTTAAGTGAGATTTTGGTGCCCTCGACTTCTGGCTGATCTGGTTCTTCAGGCTCTTTTGGTGCCTTAACCGTAACAATGCATGTTGCCTTATTACCATTTGACAGCTTAGCTGTGATTGTAGCCTTGCCTTCACCTTTGGCAGATACTACGCCGTCCTCAACTGTTGCTACGCTGGTCTTATCACTGCTCCAGGCAATTGTTTCTTTAGAGTTAGCAGGTGTTAATGTCGCTTTCAAGGTAACCGACTCACCGACAGTTAGTTCATATTTCTCTTGATCGAGTTTGATTTTTGTGATCTCCACAGGCTTGTCCTTGTCCTTGGATGAACACGCATTAAGAGCAAATACCCCTATCATACAAAATACAAGAGGCAAGAATAAACGTTTAAGTTGTTCTATTTTAAGTTTACTAAGATTTGTTAATAAAATATGTTGATGATTAATACAAAAGGCTATGATAAATTGCTTTTTAATCTTCATCTAACCAGTTTAAAAAAGTATGCACTCTATACTGAGCAAAATACATTATTGGGATCACCGCAAAGATATAAAGAAATTTATATATATCAAACACCTAAATGATATATTATAACATTTATTAGGAACGAGGTTCAGTATTTAGCAAGCAAAATATACTTATGATTCGATACGATCAACTCTCAAGGGAAAAAATGTGATCATTAAACAAGGGATTAAGGCTACTTTATCTTATACCCCTAAGCTCAAACTCAAAGTTAAAAATCAAAAAACTACGACTGAATTATTTTAGTCAATAGTCTCATATGTTAGATTTTTTCTTCAAAAGGCGAATTGTCAAATCTAAGGCATTACAAAGTGTTCTATTTTGCAAGCTAAACTGAAAAGAATCATTCTGCTTTTATGGCTAACGAAGCTGGTCGCACTTCAAAGTCTGTGGTGGAATTATCATCATCTACAAACTTGACGCCGTCATGCTTACGATATAGTGAACGGACTACAAATTCGGCAGACTCAAAATCGTAAATACTAGCATATCCAGCATCTACGCCTGTGACCACAGACCACTTATAGTCTTTTTGGCTACATAGCTGTACTGCATCTATGACCATCTCATTAGGGAACTTTAGATATTCAATCATCTTGCCACCATGACCATGACCATCTCCTGTATCGTGAGAAGTCCACGAAGTATTCCATTTGTATGGATTTTTATCACTTGGATCAAAAAGAATATCATCGGTCAACTCTGCAGGGATGTTAATCAAAGCTATCGCACTACCTTCTGAAATCATGCTTTTGATGGCACGTGTTCTAGGAAATGCCAGTATTAGATTAGGTACATTAGGATTATCAGGGAACTCATCAGCCTCCTCAATCTCTTTTGGGGTCGCCCACTCGAAGTCCACCTTAGAAAGGTCATAAGAATCCTCATTCCAGGTCCAGTAATCACTGTCTTCATCAGGTTTTTGAGTATGATTGACCGCTACTTCTGCTAGAAATACCGATCCACCAGGCTGTACGGGGTGGTTTTTCTCTCCAGGTCTGCCAGGAAAACGCATCAATATCCCAGCTCCAAAATGAGTTTCTCTGATATCTGTACCATCTTTGAGCGTAACGAGGTTTGCAGCATTCAACGCACTCATTGCCAGGCCCATGCCATCTAGATACAGAATGTCTTTAGTTGGATTTGTAATCTTGATATAGTAGTCATGCTCGTATGGGTAGGTGTATATTTCAGACTCATATACTCTCTTTTTGATGGTCCCAGAGTAGCAGATCTCCTCAAAAATAAGGTGATCTAATGTTTTTTCTTGATCTGCTGGCTCATCACCATTATGACAACCTGAAAGGACTAATACCACAAGTGTCCATAAGGTTAACTGCTTTCTTAAAATGCTCTTCATCTCCATTATTTTTTTTGAATTAATTGTTTGCGTAATCTCTCTTATAGGAACCATACACCGAATCCCATATCGCTCTCCATCCCACCAGAGTTTATAAATTCATAGGTATCTAATGGTGACAAGCCAATCTCACGACCTATGTGATAATAATAAGGCTCCATAGGATCATCTCCTGTAGGGTCGGAGTCATAAGTATAGGTGAAGACTTTGATAGGGATATTCACACGTATGAGTTCTTTCCATTCAGACTTAGGGTTAGGCTCATAAGAGCGGGCACAGACGAGCGGGCTTTTGGTTTTATTCATATCGTCATTTACAGCGATATCATTGGGGACTACTACTGCTTTCTTACCCTTCTCGCATTTCATCACCCTGATACTTAGATAAAATTTAGGGAGGAGATAGGATCCGCGTCGGTGTTCTTTAGTGCCATATCCATTGTTGGTCAGACGTGTTAATGGCCACTTCATATAATCCAGCCCCTCTTCTTTGGCGATACCGGTATCAGGATATGGAGGAAAGTCAAATAGGAGATGCCCTTTAAGGCCCACATAGTCTTGATCATGCTTAGTGATACTGTAGATATCGTCAGGCCCCAACGGTGGAAGTAGCTTAAGATTGAAATAGGTACGGGCACCATCGGCCATATCGGTATGTGTCCAAGTATCGCGGTAGGTGTATTGGAAAATCTTAGGACTCTCACTCTGAAGAGCTTCAAAATCATACTTTCCATTAACGAAGAACGGCTTAAAGTATTCGGCCTCTATCCCCTCAATGGGCTTTCCTACTTCTTCTCCCGTAATCGCTTCGCCCTTGACATAACTATCATCTGGACCGTCTTTTCGGAATCGTACATCCATAATCTTGTAAGGCTTGCCCTTATCATCCAGATCACTGATACTAAAGAAGATTTGATATTGATCTGATTGTTTTAGGATACGATCATTCATCAGATTACCCTCCTTATCATAGAAGTATAGGCATAAAGCCCATAGCTTTGCAGACCCCCCAACAAGACGGAAATAGCCTGGACCCTCATATCCTCGCTGTTCTTCGAGAAAATTGCGAATGCTCGCTTTGTCCATGATCAGCTCAGGACCTGTCTTGGTATTTCGTATCTCTGCAAACTGTTCCTGCTTCCAAGCCTTTCTTTCATAGACTGGGTTACCGTGCATCTTACCGTAGTAGTGACTGTGTCCCTCCTTCATCATCACCAGGCAGGTGTACCAATTAGCAAACGCACCATCAGGATCAGGATTATCCACATCAGCATCTTTGTCTATCGGCAGTTTGTGTTGGAAGTCTTCAGGACCATAATAGATATCAGCACCTGTGCGTGGAGTCTTTTTTTGGAGAATCGGATTATCTTCATCATCGAGTCTGATGTTTCCAAAGACGAACTCATGGCATGAGGTCATGGACACCATCAGTAGTCCTAGACATATGGCTTGAGTTATTTTAGTTATATTTTTCATGCTATATTCTTTTAATTACATTGTCACTCGTGGAATGTGTGCAAACCAATCAATATCCTTTGAAAACATCAGAAGCAACTGCTCCCTATCTGCATCAGGATAGACCTTCTGCACGTCCTTTACAAACTGTTCCTTGTCACCATCTAAATCAGCAATGACGCGAAACTCTAGTGGATAGTCGATATCATAATTATTCCATGAGGGGGAGATTTGATAATACTCAGATGGGAGTGCTTGTCCAGCCACTCTCTTACCCCTATATTTCTCAGTGTTAGTGAGCATGTGGGCAATACAGATCCTCATCCTAAACGAGATATTGGACTTGTAAAAGGTCAGCATCCCTTTGAACCCGAGGTAATCATACAATTTACCATCACCGAGAGCCCTTTTCTGCTGGAGCCTAAAGGATCTGTTATTATTAATACTCCGATCACGACCCTGATCATCAACGCCTCTTATCTTTGAATGTAGGTAGCTATCAATAGGATCGGTATCTCTATACTCATAGTCGAATATATCCTTAGCCATCTCATTGAGCTGGGTCATGTTCTTAGTCTTGTAGAGTCTATACTTCTTCCCTTCAAATTCTATAGATTCTGTCGCTTTAGTCGTCGTCGCATTTTCAGCAGCTATTTCTCCCAGCTTCTTATTATAGTACACAGGATCTGTATCCGAGGCATCGACAGGCACATAGACATTACTAGCGGACACTAAGGATGCAGGGATACGCTTCCCTTGGCTATCTCTAAGGAATGTGAATTCGTCATAGTACTGCCCGTCTAACGTGGTAGGATAATACATGAGATCTCCTTCCAGTGAATAACTTTGTATTGTAAAAAAGTGCTGGTGGTGTAATAGATTGGACCCCTCAGGATCTTTAGGGTCATACGATGAGAATTGATAATTGATCATCTTCCCATTCAGGTCGTAATACTTCAGCTCTAAAGAGTACTTATAGAAGCCATCCTTATCATTACACTTAATGACGTCGAACCACTTCCTCTCTGATGTGATCTTCATCTGTCCATCATCATCTTTACTAATATCTATTTGCTGATAGAGTGGCACTGGAGGGATCCTTATGTCAGATATCCCATACGCAGCATAGTAGTCAGCCGGTTTTCCATTTTTTATCACAGGGATGCTCATACGTAATATCGCACTCACAGTATATATCTGATCATGTCCCTTTACGTTCCTCTCTATAGATGCACCAGGGGCTTTTACTATAGGCTTCAGTAGCTTCTCCATATTCTCAAGAGAACAACTTGAAAGCAAGAATAAGGTCCCGATGATGAAGAATAAATTTATCTTTGAATGTTTCATGTCTTAGAAAGTGTACATTGTTCTTATAGTAATCTGAGCACCACGCGCATGAGCATAATATCTAAAACGGTCTGTATATTCTTTGTACAGATTATTCAGGACATTATCACCCAAAAGCATGATCTTAAACTTATTGCCATTGGTAAAATCCGTGCTGGCTTCGAGAGAACAGCCTAGTAGAAAATAAGCTGGTGGTGACTCTGGGACTAAGTCCTTGATCGGATCAAATCGCTTCTGCTTCGTAACATATTTACCCTCTAGACCAAATGAAGCATGCCACTTCTGATTAGCTCCAAAGCTCATGTTGTAATCACCTGATAAGGTGTATTTATCTGATGGCATGAAGGGTAGCCAGTTGTCTTGGGTGATGTTTCGTGCGAATAGCCACTCTCCCTTAGCACTAAGTGTAAGCCCAGTCAAAGGAATGACGGTGGCCACAAGGTCTCCACCCATAAGGCGAACATCATCTTGACCAAAGATAAACTTTGGGTACTTACCACTAGGGTGGATGTGAAAGCGATCCACTCCAGATCCTATACTATCATAGATGTAGTTTGTGATCCGCTGATAAAAGAAACTTGGCTCAATAGAATACCAATCAGTACGATAACGCCCCCCTAAGATAGACTTGTATCCTCGCTCACTTTCCAGATGTGGGTTCCCCACCACCCAATATGTACCGTGATGTAATCCAGAGGCATACAGCTCATTTACATCAGGTGGTCTCCAAGCCCATCCGATATTAAATCGGGCATCAAGGTTATTACTAAACTGATAGTGTGCTGCTACATTACCAGTGAAATTACTATAGACCTTAAAGGCGTTATAGTACTTAAAACTCGAAAGACTAGTGTAGCCATTTACATCAAGACCTCTCATGTCATAACGCATCCCAGCGGAGCAGGTGAGCTTACCAAAGGTCATCTTATGTAGCAGGAAGAACCCTGTCGTAAGAGCAGCAAAGTTCGGGATAAATGCTGGTTGTTTGGTTCCAGGGACATTATAATTGTACTGGTACATCGTAGAAACTCCAGCCTGCGAATTCATCCCATTTCCCCAATTGGCACTCCAAATCGCTTCCGCATTAGTGGTAGAGAGTCTAAGGTCCTGCATCGGAAGCCAGCTAAAACGTTCCACCTTTCTATTTTCAAACTCCTGTCTCAAGTTCTCTTGGTATGACACCCTAAAGAGTAGATTATGCACGTCGGAAATATCCCAATTCACATCGCCCTTAAAGGTCACATGTTGGGTCTGCTGAAATGGTGGTTCTACATGATAGGAAAATGGGCGAATGGTACTCTCTTCTGGACGCCCTCTCTGGAAACGAGCTATCAGCTGATCTATATCGGATAATTTACTCCCATAATAGATCCCACTTCTAGAGTAGTATAAGCTGGCATCAAGATTTACCGTCACCTTATCCCCTTGATAACCTAGAAGCCCAGAGAAACTGATGTTTTTATACCCCGTATTATTCAAGAGATATTCTGCGGTAGAGTAGTCTCCAGCACGCTGATACATGGCGTGAACTCTAGCTCCAAACTTTTTGTACCCAAAGTCTATCGTTCCTGTACCATCATACGCTCTTGAGTTGGTGGAGAATCCAGCATTGACATGCCCTTTGACTTTAAGCTTGTCATAACCATAAGGGAGCTTTGCCTGATTAAGCAGGACCACCCCTCCTACGGCACCATATCCATATCGGATGGACTCCGCACCCTTAATTACCTCAACGATACTAGATACCGTATGGTCAATTTCAGGAGCGTGGTCAATCCCCCAGCTTTGGCTCTCTAGGCGTACTCCGTTATTTACCAAGAGGATACGACTACTGTGCATCCCCTAAATTACAGGCTTTGAGATAGAGTTACCTGAGCTAATACTACTCACACCAGGGACTGTTTCTAATAACTTTGCCAAGGATAGAGAAGTCCCCTTCTCCAACGCCTCGGGCTTTATTACAGCCGTTTGCTGAAGGACAGAGGTGCGTCTTCTTTGGCCAGTGACATTAACCGTTTCCAAGACGTTAACGTCTGGTTTCATCTTAATCGTTAAGGTACTACCGTTCACTGAAAACGAACGGGATTTTATCTCCTTAAATCCTAGGGACTTAACAGAGAGTTCGATTTTGCCAGAACCCTTGTAGGGAACGTTGCAGTAACCATTTTATCTGCAACGAATGCATTGCGACTCACAAATACTACCGCACCTGGGATAGGAAGATTCGTCTCTTCCTCAACGACACGCACACTTAGGCGTTGGGTCGATGTTGACTGGGCAGAGGCTACAAGCGTACAGCCAAAAATCATTACGAGTAGTTGTAGTAGTGTTGCAACAAATGTTTTTTTTAAGAACATGACAATTGTACAATTTATTTACATTAAAAAATTGAGACTAACTGATAGCATCTTCAATCTTCATTGTAAAGCCTATAGAACTCGGTACATTAAGCATATAAATCCTATAGGGTATATTAACCCTCGGAACAATATGCCCATCACAGAAGAACTATAAAAACCAATAACCCAAAATGATGTACCTATAAGTTAGTAGCGAGATGCTACGTAATAGGTAAATCAACGAGCAAAAAGGAGCGGCCTTAATTTTAAATGACGAAGAAAACATATATCTCAACAACCTCCTACTTCTTCAATTCTTATGGGATTTTATTCATTACCTTGTTGCAATATTCAAGGGGATCTTAAATAGTCAAGGAGGTGTATGAGAAATACACTATCTACATTATGTTTCGATGCAAAGGTAAGAACGTCAAGGGGTCTTGACAATACCTAAAGGTAGGTATATTATTAAGATTAATTATGGCTGAAGTGTTAATATTTTTCCTATATGAAACTGATCTTCTTCCTATAGAGAAAAATTATCCTTCCTATAGGACGCCATTCTCCTTGTTATAACCAAAATCTTTTCTGTCATCTAGCGGTTAAATTTGGCAATCTTGGTGATGTATTATCAACGATAATTTAACTATATATCAGAGTCTTACATGCTATATATGCTATTATCGGACACCAATAATATGCTATGTCTTCTGGAGGTCGTCAAGAGTAAGCCTCCTCTTTTTTGTGGGTAGTGTCCCCAAAAGTGTGTACGGCAGAATGCGTCTCTGAAAAGCAAACCTACATATTTTTTCGCTTTGTTTTCCATAAACATTAAAGATAGACCAATAAAGAATTAAGGCAAGGCTGTCGTAGCACCGCGGAGACACCGCCTTGCCGTATTCTTTTAGGTTGATATCTTTGTGTTGGAAAATAAAGCACATTGTTGTTATTTACTTTTCATTGTTCTTCCTAAGTCCAAGAGTTAGATCTCCTATTCTTTTCTTCAGATAGTTTGCATTGATTGCAATACTACCTATCAAGTGTAGAGCGGATTCTACGCTAGGTAATGCACATTTATATCGAGCCCCTTTCTTTACCTGTCTATTGAAGCGTTCTATCCAGTTAGTACTATGAATGTACTTGCGAACACTGACGTCGTATTTTAGGTATGTGAAGTAATACTCTATCCTCTGACCGTTAGCTATTTTTGTGAGAAAAGGATAGCTCTTACGCCATCTGAACGCAAAGTTTTTAAAGCTCTCTAGGCCATCTAAAGGTGAGCTTCTTGAGCCGTCTTTACTAAAGACCTCCTGTAGATCACTTGCGATGGCTGACTTATCTCGAGGGCGTATCTTTCGAGTTATTTCTCGCTGTAGATGCACCGTGCAGAGCTGGACTTCCACTTCTGTAAAGTGCTCACGTGCAACCTCTTCAATGTTATTCAACCCGTCTGAAATGATTAGTCCTACCTCTTCGAGTCCTCGGCTTTTTAGATCCTCAAAAAACTCGCCCCAGATGCCGCTTCCCTCTGTTGGATTATTATAGACACCCACGATGTCTCGACGTCCTTCGCTATCTAAACTCATCACTACAAAAAATGCCTCCTTGCTCACACTTTCTCCTCTCCGTACAGGAAGATATGTAGCATCGATAACAAGTGCCTCTAAAGTCCTCGGTAGACGTCTTTGACGCCACTCTTCTACTGCTTCTTGGGTCGATAAGGAGAGACGATTGATTTGACTCGTACTATAACGTTTACCATACAAACGCTCGAATACTCCAGAGATATCCTCCATCGTATTACCGCAGCTATATAGATAACCTGCTAGTTCTCCCATCTCTTTCTCTTGATCTTTGAGAACGCCTAAAATCAAGGGCATGAAGCCCTGCTGTCGAGTTCGGGGTACTCGTAATTCTAGCATATTACCACTCGCAAAGATGCGACGGGAGCGGTATCCATTGCTCACATCGCCACTATCTTCTTTATACAGTTCCCTCTCCCCTTGCATCGCTATTTCGATGATTAACTCCATTAAACGGCCAACTCCATTTGGCTCTGTCATCACGTTTGATAGAATTTCCTTAAATTGCATTTGTGTAAGTCTCATCTTCTTGTTTATCTTTTGTTTTTAACTTTTCAAAGATAACATTCTTGGGACTTACACACTTTTTGGGGACAGTATCTTTTTGTGGCTCCCCATGCTGTTGGTGTATGCGGTCTCGCAAATATGTGGAAAAAACCACACCATCACGACTAAACGGTGATGGTGTGGTGGGTGTGAATTTCTTTAGTATTTATTTGGTATAATGAACCTGTAATCAAGCCCTCTTGTATCGATTAAGGGGTTACTAATGTGCCTAGCTTCTCCCCACTAAGTAGCTTAGTGAGATTGCCAGGAGTATCCATATCAAATACGACTATAGGGAGGTTATTCTCCATGCACATAGTCGTAGCCGTGAGGTCCATAACCTTTAGGTTCTGGGCTATGATCTCGCTATAGGATATCTCTTCGTACTTAGTAGCCGTTGGATCCTTCTCTGGGTCGGCAGTATATATGCCATCGACTCGAGTCCCTTTGAGCATAACGTCACACTCTAGTTCGATAGCTCTAAGTGAAGAGCCCGTGTCGGTGGTGAAGTATGGATTGCCAGTACCTCCTGCACTAATCACTATCTTACCTGCTTCAAGTGCTTCGATAGCATCCCATTTGTTATAGTGCTTACCTATAGGCATCATGGGTGTTGCGGTGAATACCACTGCTTTCTGTCCAAGGCTTTCTAGTGCTGAGCTCAGTGCTAAACTATTGATAACGGTAGCGAGCATCCCCATTTGATCGCCCTTAACCCTGTCAAAACCCTTTGTAGCACCACTCAGACCACGGAAGATATTTCCCCCACCAATCACAATGGCTATCTGTGTTCCTTCAGCAGCCATCTCCTTTATTTCCGAGGCATACTCATTGAGCCTTTTTGGATCAATGCCGTACCCCATCTCTCCCTGTAGTGATTCGCCACTAAGTTTCAGCAGCACTCTATTATACTTCTTCATACTTTAATATTGCGTTTGATTAATGATCGTGGTACAAATATACCTATTTCGAGGGAAGCAGGACGGAGGTCATACTTCCCTTAACTTTCAAAGATTGAGTAGCCCATAGCTCTAATCTCATGACTACTTTTCTATCGGTTACTTCTTCTATGACAGCCCGTAATTCGAGCCATTCTCCTATGGGAACTGGAGCGAGGAAGTTGATATTAAGATTCGCCGTTACATACCTAAGGATAGGTTGACTACCTAATGATCTACCAAAGTGTCTGTAGCCAGCTGCAGAGGCTGTGCCATTGCCGTGACAGTCCAGGATAGAGGCAATCAATCCACCATACACGTTATCGGGATATCCTCCAGTATAACGCTTGTCTGGTAGAAAGTGAGCAATAGTAGTGTTAGATGTGGGATCATCATTTTGCCAATAACTTTTGAGCTTCAGCCCGTATGCGTTTTCTGTGCCGCATCCATAGCAATGGCTATATGCTTCTGAATAATAATCCTGAAAAGCTTTCATCTTAACTTTCTCTCTTTTTATGTGTTAATACAGCTATTATCCCGATGACAAACGCAAAACCACAGAGGATTAGAAGCTTAGGCAGAATATCAAGGAAGTTAGAGCCCTTGAGATAGATCATTCGGATGATTTGATTGAAGTAGGTTAGGGGGTTGGCATATGCTATCACCTTTGCCCATGACGGCATGGCATTAACTGGTGTAAATAGTCCACTGATGAGGAAGAAGATGAGTAGAAAGAAGATGACGATGAACATGGCCTGCTGTAAGGTCTCACTGTAGTTGGAGATAATCACCCCCATAAAACTCATGACCACTCCAAAGATAAAGGTACTAAATGCGAGTAGTAAGTAGCTGCCTGCTAACGGTAGCCCATGAAATATGTATGTGAAGAGGATGGAGAGAAGAAGCACTACCTGAGTAATCAACCAGTATGGAATAATCTTAGAGAGGATAAATGTACTCCGATGTACTGGCGTTACGTTGATCTGCTGTAAGGTGCCTATCTCTTTCTCCTGAACTATCATGATAGCAGGGAATATGCCACAATACATAGTGATCATAACCACTATGAGTGCTGGGAGCATAAAGAAGCGGTAGTTCAGAGTCTCATTATACTTATACATAGGCTTTATCTCTAGCGGTGAGAGCATAGATATATCTCTCCCTAGTCGCTCACTTAATAGATCTTCGCCAAAGCTTGATACCAACTCATCAATATAGCTCATCGCAATGGAAGCTTGAATCCCATCTATAGAATTGATCATCACTTGTAAGTCAGTATTTTTGCCAGTCGTTATATCCTTGGAGAAAGTCTCGGGTATAACCATGATGGCGAGCGATTTTTGGCTTTCAATATCATCCATCGCGTCCCCAAAAGAAGCCCTTAAGTCGGTAATCTTAAAGTTATTATTTCTCTCCATCTTGCTTATCAGCCTCTGAGAGTACCCTCCACTGTCATTATTAACAATGCTGAGGTGTAGATCCTTGATATCATAAGTGATGGCATAAGGGAAGATAAGCAGTACCATCAGAGTGAAGAATAATAATATTCCCAGGAACACTGCATTTCGTTTGAGCTGAATCAGTTCTTTATGTAAGAGGAAGAGGAGTCCTTTCATATTTATCTAAGCCTTGGACGAATGTTAATAACAGCTAGGATAATCATCCCAATCGCGAGTAGTGTGAGAATTAGGATCTCTTGCCATACACCAGAGAAGGGAAGTCCCTGAATCATCACCTTTCGTATCGCTTCAATGTAATATTGAGCCGGAACAATCTTTGAGACCCATTGTAAAACATTAGGCATGCTGGCAATGGGGAATAGCATGCCCCCTAAGATGATGGTAGGCATCATCATCCCAAATCCAGATATTATGATGGCATCTCTCTGTAACTTTACTAAACTGGATATCGCTAACCCTATAGCCAGTGAGAGGAATATATATATCATCGTGATGAAGATAATCAGAAGCAATGATCCACGAATAGGGACCCCTAGTATGTAGTAGGAAAGCAAAAGGATAGTGGCTAGATTGATGAGGGAGAGGACGAAGTAAGGGACCGCTTTAGCCAAAACCATCACAGTACTATTGGCTGGTGAGGCCATGAGGAGCTCCATATTGCCTCTCTCCTTTTCTCGAGCGATACTGACACTTGTCACAATAGTACAGAGAATGATGAGGACTAGTCCCATCACTCCTGGTACGAAGTTATATGAGGAGTGCATGGTGGGATTGTAGAGCATCCTTGTTTTCACAGAGATTGACATCGGGATCGGAGTATTGGCACTTTTGGTACCTATGTCGTCCTGAATCACCTCACCGATTAAGGCGGAAGCATAGCGAGCTGATATTTTCCCATTATTGGGGTCCATCGCATCCGTCATTATTTGAATCTCGGTAGGGTTCTGTGTACTTATATCTCGTTCGAAGTGTTGGGGGATCACTATTGCGAGATCTATCTTATCCGCTTTCATGAGTTGATCCACTTCGCTTGCATCGTGAGTAACACCCTCGAGTATAAAGTTCTTATTGCTTCTTACCTTTTCTGTAATCTGATGACTATATCTATCTCCAGAGTAGTCAACCACAAGAGTCCTTAGGTTTGTTACATCCATATTTAATGCAAATCCGAAGAGTAACATCTCCACGATGGGCATCAGTATAAGGATCATTAAGGTATATGGATCACGAAGAATGTGAATAAATTCCTTATGCACGAAAGCCTTGAACTGCTTAGCTTTATTGGCTCCCTTGTGCTTGGTTTTATGTGATGTATTCTTACTCATCATTTCCTCGAGAATTATCTTTGGTGACCTCTTTGAAAAGGGTATTCATATCCTGGACCTTATGCTTTTGCTTTAGTTCAGCAGGGGCTCCCATGGTCCTAATCTGTCCATCTACCATGATGGATACCCTATCACAGTATTCGGCTTCGTCCATGTAGTGGGTCGTCACAAAAACGGTGATACCCATGCCGTAGGCGGCATCATAGATGAGTTCCCAAAAACGACGCCGAGTAATGGGGTCAACGCCTCCTGTGGGTTCATCAAGAAATACGATCTCAGGACTGTGAAAAATGGCGATGGAGAAGGCTAACTTTTGTTTCCATCCTAAGGGGAGCTTTTGCACTAGAGTGTTACGGTACTCATAAAAATCGAGACGGTTCAGCAGCTTTTGGCTTTTCTCCTTAATCTCGCTTTTCTGCATGCCATAAATTCCTGCAAATAGCGTAATATTTTCTCTGACTGTAAGATCCTCATAGAGTGAGAATTTTTGGCTCATATAGCCGATGTGCTTTTTGATTTTCTCATTCTCTTTTAGGATGTCACATTCAGCGACAGTTCCATTTCCCGATGTGGGTTTTGATAGACCACAGAGCATCTTCATCGCTGTCGTTTTGCCTGCTCCATTAGCTCCTAGGAAGCCAAAGATCTCACCCTTCTTGACATGAAAGGAGATATTATCTACTGCTACAAAAGAACCAAATTTTTTGGTCAGATCGTGTACATCTATGACTCTTTCTTCCTTCATACTAAGTTATTAGGTTCTGATGATAGTAATAGGAAAGCATCTTCTAAACCTGCTTTGATTGGCCTGATCTCGTACGAACCATTATCGGAGAGCCTATCTAGGTGTTTTTTGAGCTCATCTGTGGTGACGCCCTTTCGCATCGCAACATGAAATGTCTCACCAAAGGCGAAGCTGCTAAGTAGGTCTGGAAGATCCCGTAAGTGATTCAGTAATGAGAGACGATCATCAGCCTTTACTTCAAAGAGGGGGTAGGGGTATTGACTAATAATGTGTTGTGGGGTATCAACCGTGATAAACTGCCCCTCTTGCATGAATGCAATCCTGTGACACTGGATTGCTTCGTCCATATACGGAGTGGATACAATTATGGTGACACCTAGTTCTGATAAGTTATGGAGCATATTCCAGAGGTCCACTCGGCTAATAGGGTCAATGCCGGTAGTCGGTTCGTCCAGGAAGAGAATCTCTGGAGCATGTATCAAGGCACAGCTGAGTGCTAATTTTTGCTTCATTCCACCAGAAAGCGATTTGGCTTTTCGCTTCTTGAACGGCTCTATCTGACTGTAAATATCCTCAATGAGGTGATAGTTTTCCTCCACAGAGGTATCAAATATAGTTGCGAAGAAATTCAGATTCTCTTCAATAGATAGGTCTGGATAGAGTGAGAAGTTCCCAGGCATATATCCAATGATCTTTCTGAGTTCCTTATAGTCCTCATCTGTATCGAAGCCTCCGACAATGGCTTTGCCTCGTTGTGGAAGAAGTAGAGAGCAAAGAATGCGAAAAAGGGTGGTCTTACCGGCACCATCTGGTCCAATGACACCAAAGATTTCTCCCTTATCCACAGAAAAGGAAAGCCCCTCGGGTGAAGTCCCGACACCTACCTTACGCCCCTCTGGAGAGTTGTAAGTAAGGCTCAGTCCATCCGCTATAATCATTTTTTCGCTCATCCCTTTCATCTGATTCGGCGTTATTCTATGACCTCTCCGTACATGCCTATCCTTATGTACCCATCATTCTGAACTTTGACTTTTATAGCGTAAACCAAGTTCGCTCTCTCATCTTCAGTCTGAACGGTCTTAGGGGTGAATTCTGATTTTGACGAAATCCAAGTAACGGTCCCTTCGTACTCTTTCTTTTCCCCATTGACTTCATCTATAGCCACCTTTACCGTCTGACCAAGCTTTATCCTATTCAGTTCGCCCGAAGGTATGTATGCTCTTAGGTACATGTACTCTAAATCAGCTATCCTAAATAGAGGTTGACCCGCTCCCGTCAATTCTCCTTTCCTCGTATAGTTTGCTAAGATGGTCCCGTTAATAGGACTTTTGATGACAGAGCGACTGATGAGGTCCTCAATCTGTGCTACCTGTATATCGATAGAGGAGCCTTGAGCAGAGATCTGAGCACTACTCTTTCCAAGGGTACTTCGGGTCGCTTCCAATTGGCTTTGGATGGATGCGATACCCGTATTAATGTCGTCAAGTTCTTTTTGCGTAGCAGCACCAGCTGCGAGTAATTTCTCTACTCTTGTCTTTTGCTTCTTGAGATCCTCTAGCTGTACTTCCAGAGCAGCCGTCTGACGATTGACATCAGGGCGTGAGGCTGCTACGCCCTCACCAGAGCGTAGGAGTGCTTCTTTTTGGAGATAAAGCTGAGTGGTGTCAATTAATCCCACATGCTCGCCTTCCTCTAAGGTAGTGCCTTCTTCGAGTTCCCATTCAAGTACTTTCCCATCAACCTCGCTAGAGACCAGAATTTCCGTTGCTTCGAAGCTCCCACTCCCAAGGACGTCGCCTTGATCACTATTACAGGAGGATAGGGCTATCAGTAGTAGAGGTATTGTATATGTTATAATTCTTTTTATCATGACTAATTAATAACCTAGTGTCTTAGATATTTTGTATTGTGACTTTAATAGTTGTAATTCGTGTAAGTCTCTTGTTTGTTTTGCCGCATTCATTTCAGAGACCTTTTGGAGGTACTCGATCGTCGAAAGTCGTCCCTCTTCTTCCTGAAGCTTCGCTCGCTCTACGATGCGTTCCCTAAGAGTAATAATCTCCTCGTCCTGAGTAAGCAAATCACGGTATTGGTCCACTTCACTACTTTGCTGGGCTAGGGTTGATTGGATCTCCTTTTCTAGTGCATCTCTTTTCAATTCAAGGATTTGCATAGTCCCGGTTGCCTGCTTCTTCTGGGCACTAAGGGTATAAAGGCTCCCAAAGTTCCAGTTAAGCTGTACTCCATACACGAAATAGGTACTTGGCTCAGGATTGAGCATATTTAGTCCAGGCTTTCCGTATCCACCTCTAGCAAAGAGTGCGATCTTAGGCATTCCTTCAGATAGGTAGGAGTGATATTTAGCCATTGCATGAGTAGCCTTGGCATCCAGAAGCTTATGCTCAGGGCGAAGAGGAGCCAAGCGAGTGCCCTTCATTGGGTCAATAGATGGATAGAGTTGTGGCTCAGGTCTTAACAAATCCACGTCACTCCCTAACTCCATCCCAGTAAATATTGCTAATGAGTTAATCAGAGCAGATTTACTTGATAATAGTTGACTCAGCTTTTGCTCCTCCTTCAAGAGTTCTACCCTGAGCTCGTCAAGCTGATTTTCAGAAGCTACTCCATTCGCTAGAGCACTCTCTACTCTCCCTTGCTGGCGTCGTATTTCCTCTAATAAAATATTCTGTAATTGTTCTTGGGCATCAAGCATCAGGAGCGAAAAGTATATCTCTATCACACTTTCCTCTACTTTACGCATCTCTACATCTACCTCAGCTATCTGAGCCTCTGTAGTAGCAGCTAGCTCATCGCCGAGGGCTTTTACAGTGCCACCGTCCCAGATCAATTGTGTGGCTTGCAAGTAAGCATTGTACTGAAATTTTGGGATTTCAGGAAGGTCTATGCCATCTATCTTAATCGGAGGTGTCCCAGGTATAAGATTGATATCAGGGATGCTGATATCTAAGCTAGTAACGTGACTTTGGTATGAGGCTCTTCCATCTAAAGATATCTGGGGGATGTAGGCATACCAGATCGCTTTCTGTAGTTCTTTGTTGATCGCAGCCGTGACTTCCTTTTGCTCTAAGGTGGGGAAGTTATGGCGAGTAGCCTCTAGGCACTCAGAGAGTGTGATGGACTGTGCATGACTAGATAGAAATATCAATATGCATCCTGTAAGTGATAGGATAATCTTTCTTCTCATTCAATTATTAATCATGTGTTTTTATTTTCTTTCTCTCCATAAAGGAAGCTGTAGGTCATCCCCACAAAGAGGGCTCCTCCCACAATGTTTCCTAGGGTTGATGGGATGAAGTTTTTGGATATGGACTCCCATATACCTACATCTGCCCCTGTCATCATACCCATAGGGATGTAAAACATATTAGCGATGCTGTGTTCATATCCCATCGTAACGAAAGCCATTACAGGCAGCCATATCCCTACTAACCTTCCAAACATCTCATTGGAGCTTAACCCAAGCCATACAGCGAGGCAAACCATCCAGTTGGCTCCGATCCCTTTCAGAAACACTACATGCCATGGCATAGAGGCCTTATACTCAGCGATATGGATAATGGAGCTTCGCCAAGGCTCACTCGCGGTCATGCCTGTTAGATGAAGTAGAAAGTAACAAAAGAAGAGGGCTCCGATGAGGTTCGTGAAATAGACAACTACCCAATTATAGGGGAGGTAGCTCCATGGGATGACGCCTTTTCTTGCCCCCGTAACTAAGTAGGAGGTATTTCCTGTGAATAGTTCTCCACCCACTAAAATAATTAGTATCAGTCCAAGCGGGAAAAAGGCTCCTGCTAAAAACTTGCCCAAGGCAGGTGAGCTTTCTGCTAGACCTGGAATACCATAGCCCATCAGGAGGGATAAGTAACCTCCCATCGCAATGTATATGCCACCTAATATACCTAAGAGTGCTAATTTAATAAATGGGGTGTTATATTTTTTAAGAGACATGGTCTCTGTTATCGTAACGACTTCGCTAGGTGTATTAACCATATTTATTTTAAAACTTTGACTTTCTATATTACGGTAATCAATACAAATATACGATTTTCTATTTAACAGATCTTGTGTGTAGAAGATAGGTCGAGATGTTCGCGTTAATTGTGCGATAGAGAACACGTTAGGGCCTTCATAAATAGTTGGTTCTCTTGTCGCTAGGATGTTTAATGGCATTGATGGAATGGTTTCTAGCCCCATGTAATTAGCAAAATTTGGCTCACAGCGGGTCGGATAATCTTTTGGGCACGTTAGCTCTGATTTTACAAAGGCATGAGAACTCAGAGTCTGAAAAAATTTGTATATTTGCTTAGTGTGTTCTATTGGCTCCAGAAGCTGGAGGTGATAGACTTATCGTAGATATGATTTTGAGAACCATTTTATTGTAAATTCAATATGAGTAAACTTGTTTCGAACCTTACTCCAAATGTTTTCTTTGTGACCAAGGGAAGTGGAGAATCTGATTTAGAGCTTCATGCAGGCTCATACCACATGGCACTATATGATGCTGGAATTAGTGACTATAATATTATGGTCTACTCTTCTATCCTACCAAAGACTGCTCGCCTTGTAACCATGGATGAGATCGACTTGCCACCATTTGGTTCAGAGATGAAGACGATCATGTCTGTGTCTCATGGTACTCAAGATGAGTTTGTATCTGCAGGTATTGTATATGCATGGATGTATGCAGATGAAAACTTTGATGAAAAAGTTGGAGGTCTAGTCTGCGAAGTTAGCGGTCGATATCGTATTGAGGAGCTAGAGGCTCGTCTGCAAAGAGTGATTGTGGATTTGTATGAAAAGACCTATTCGCAGTATTATCTAGGTGAACTTAATTTTGTTACCGAAGGTATCACTATAGAGAAACGCTATGGAACTGCATTGGTAGGGCTCTGTTTTATGGATTTTATTCAGTCTGACTCCAACATCGAAGAGTAAGATATAATATATAGATAAACTTAAACGGCGACCATCCTGTGAATCTCACAGGATGGTCGCCGTTTAATGTCGTCATAATGCTAGCTTACTTCATATCCCTTAGCTGTCATTGAATATCTCTCTCTTCTGCTTTATCGCTTCCACCCTTAATTGATAAAGAGTGGATAATTACTCGCAATAAGTCATCCAACTAAAGATAAGATTTGATGAAGATTTTGAAATCATCAAGAAATAAGATCTCAATAAATATTATTTGTCTAATTTTGAGGCCTCATTATGGTTGACACTTTTCGGCGATTGGATTACTATGTTTTTGGGGTGGGAAACATTAGTAGATAAGATCGTTATTAAGTGTCCTGTAGGAGATTGATTTTTTGTTTTATTTAATGATAGAGGATATGTATTATTTTACTAAAAGTCATCAAAGCCGTTATTATGTTCTGTTGCTTTTATTTTCATTATTGCTTGGTTGTTCATCAGAGCATAAAAAAGAGGTGATCTCAAATGAGGTCTTTACTCAGGAGGCTTTTAAAGCAACGATGATCCCCAAGCTCAAAAAAGAGGGAAAGGTCTATAAAAAATATAGAACTGTCTTAGCAAGAAAAGCTATCCCAGGGGAAAAGGTCGTGACTATTACGTCCGATGGTATCGAAACGGTCAATATTGCTAAAGAAGGAGATTATGTTGTAAAAAATCAAACAGATGCCGAAGAGATGTACATAATGGATGCCCAAAAATTTGAAAAAAGGTATGACTTTATCAAGACGGCCGAGGTTGGTTTTTCTTTATATAGTCCTATTGGAAAGATTGTAGGAATAGAGCTGGACGATAAATTGATAAAAGAGCTAAGGCATGGTAATGAGTTTAGATTCATTGCCCCATGGGGTGAAGAGATGGTCGCAAAGAAAGGGGATTATCTTGTTTCGCCATTAGAATATGATGAGGTTTATAGAATAGCTCGGAAAGAATTTTTTGAGACTTACAAGTTAGACTTATAAGAGGATTGATAAGAGTATCTGCGTACTCACCACTAGAGTGGATTTCTCTAATGACAGTGATAGTGTGGTGGCTGAAGAGATGATGAGCTTGGACGCCACCCTTTATAAGAAAATATTTGCAAGGTTTTATACTGTGAAGTAATAAAATCTTGCAAATATTCTAAGGTTTAAAGTTATTAAAATGCTGTTTGCTAGAGATATTGCTGTGAATTTCACTCAGCGATATCTGTAGAAGTATTTCGGGGTAGTTATTTATCCTATAACCATCTTGTCCACGTAGTTCGAGTTCATCAGCCTCAACGTACTCATATAGTTAAGCGAGATGACAATTTTGTCTCCAGATTTATATCCTTTAGGGTTGGTTCCTAAGTCTAATACCATCATATCAGAAGTCACGCCAGACACCTTAATATTTGGATCCACGAATGAGATTTGATTCACATCCACATCCAATATCCCGACATCAATAATCCCCCTGATGCTTTCTTTTCCCAAAAGAGATTCATCTACCTCAAAAGATTCGCCCTCTAGGTTTGTTCCAAACTCACCATTGGGTGACATCGGCTTCTTAGAAACTTCTAAGAGATTTGCATAAAGTTGGAATACTGTATGCTCCATCTCCTCAAGGAGTTCTCCTGTGTACACGTTTGTGCCAAAGAAGAGCGTTTCGCCCACTCTAAAGTGATTAATCCCCTTCGGTAAGCTTCCATTGAGAAGTAAGGGAATGGACACTGAGCTACCACCTGAGATATACTTTAGTGACTTATTGAATGTAGCCTCAAGTAGCTGTGAGTATAAGACTAACTGAATGAGCTTATCAGGAGTAGGTAATACCCCATATAGACAGGATAAATTAGCGGCTAATCCAATAACCTCTATATTATCCATTTCAAAAACATGACGATAGAAAGTAATTAATTCCTCTCCCATCACGCCCTCACGGAGTTCGCCTAACTCTAAGGCTATAAGGACCTTGTGTACCTTATTTTGCCTCTTTGCTTCCTGCGAGAGCAATTTAATTGTTCGCTCCTCCGTATTTAGACTACAATCGGCATATTTAACAATGTCTGGTATGATGTCAGCTGCAGGAGGTTTGATATAGCAGGTTCGGGCTTTAGGTTGTAATTCCTTGATATACTTAAGATTACTTATTCTGGAGTCGCAAAACTGCTCCACCCCGATCTTCAGTAGCTCTTTGAGAAATAGCTTGTTGCCACATAATAGCTTAGAGACGACAGCCCATTCTATATGTTTCTCTTGAAACTGCTTCTCTAGATAATTAAAATTGTGCTTGAGCCTATTTCGGTCAAGTGTTATTACTGCCATGGTATCCCTTTCTTTTATTTTTCATCAGTGTGTGTATATCTCATTTCGAGATATTTGTTGGTAAAGCCCATTCTTTCATAAAGATTCTTAGCCGGGTTATCAGGTTCCACATGAAGTGCAATACCGCCATTCGTTTTCTTGATAATTTCTTGAATGATACTTTTCCCGAGTCCTGCTCCTCGTTTACTTTCATCTACAGCAATATAAACTAGGATGTATGAAGGGATATATCCGTTCATTCCAGTGGCGATTACGACCGTCGCACCTACGATGTCATCATCCTCCCGTAGGATTCCTATAAATCCACCAAAGGAAGGTACTTTTTTTAGCGCATAATCGATGGCTTTTTGGATTTCCTCTGCATTATCTCTAAAACGTCCAAGTGCTGTATAGAGAAATTTTACTACCCTTTCTTGTTCTTTGGTACTTAGTTTTTCTTCTGCGTCGTACCAGCAGAATTTGTATTTATTATTGTCTTCCATTATAACAAAGATAAAGAAAGCCACTAAACTTTTTCAAAAGTCTAGTGGCTTTTTAGCTTTTAATTGTTTTTATTATAGTAGTTTTTCAATTGCCTCAACGATTGAAGCTTTGCTTTGAGCACCAACCTTACGCTCTACAACCTCGCCATTCTTAATAAAGAGAATGGTTGGGATATTACGCACACCATACTCAACTGATGTATCATTATTCTCATCAACGTTAAGCTTGCCGATCTTCACACGTCCCTCATACTCTCCAGCGAGTTCTTCAATGATAGGAGTGATCATACGACAAGGACCACACCAAGGAGCCCAAAAATCAATCACCATTGGAAGGTCTTTACCCATCTCTTCTTTGACGTTCGCGTCTGTAAATTCAAATGCCATAATTATTCTAATTTATAAGTTATTAATATATATCTATTTTCTTCTAATATCCAAACAAGTAAAAGTTGAGTTTAGTTCACTACTGTATCTCAAATTTCACGCCATTCTCCTCAAAGATAGATAATTTTTCGAGTAATCTGATAGGAATGGACACATTTTGTAACCTAGCCGAGTCCATATTCAAGTGAACCCTTGATTTTGGATCATATATTGTAAATATGATATCCACCTTGCCTGGTGGTAATTCTAAAAGATCTGGGACGATCTCATTATAAAACTCCTCTGTCACGCTCCATTCCGGTAGTGTAATTCTGAGCTCTTTCGTGAGTGTCTCATGCATCTCATTCAATAATGATATTGATCTGATCTTTAGGTACACCCGATCTCTGCTGTAGCCCATCTCTGCATCTGCTGTTACGTATAGAAATAATCCTTCCTTTCCATAATGTGAAAACTTCGGGAATTGCTCACCGAAAAGAGCTAGCTCACCCTCTCCGTTGTAGTCCTGAATCTTAATGAATCCCGCAGGGTGACCTTTCCTCGTCGTCATCTCTCTGTATCCAGTCACGATGCCGCCGAAAGTTACTTCTTTGCCGGCAAATTCCATCATATTTCCTGATAGATCAGAACACCGCATGTTACACTTGTACTTTAAGGCTATGCCATACGGATCAAGTGGAGATGCTGTGAGATAAAATCCCAGTAGCTCCTTTTCTTTATTCAGTCGCTCTATATCACTCCACGGCTCGCCCTTGACGTCCAAGGTAGGCTTTGCCATTGCTTGAAACTCTTCAACCCCAAATAGCGAATTCTGAGCCTGAGCCTTCTCAGCTTGACTCCGCTGTGCAAAGCGGATTAGTCTGTCTAAGAAAGTCTCATCTTTATGCTCACTTGTAGCGAAGAAGTCTTCTCTCTTGAATGAGTCAAATGAGTCGAATCCCCCACTTAGTACCAATGCTTCGCAGACTTTCTTGGTGGCTATTCGACTGTCAGTCCTTTCAAAGAAATCGTATATATCCATAAAAGGACCATTCTTTTCACGCTCTTCTACGATGCCATTTGCAGCGGTCTTACTAAAGCCTTTGATCGCACCAAGTCCAAAGCGGATATCCCCCTGATCATTAACTGAGAAGTAATACTCCGACTCATTAACATCTGGATTATAAACCTGGATGCCCATCTTCTTACTTTCATCAATATATTTCGTGATCTCAGTAATGTTATTGACATTTCGGCTCATTACACCAGCCATGAATTCAGCCGTGTAATTGGCTTTAAGATAAGCTGTTTGATAGGCTACCCAAGCATAACAAGCTGCGTGACTCTTGTTGAAAGCGTATGAAGCAAACTTGACCCAGTCGTTCCATATTTTCTCTAGCATCTCCTCAGGGTGACCATTTGACTGACCACCAGCCATGAATTTATCCTTAAGAGCATTCATCTGCTCTATCAGTTTTTTTCCCATGGCTTTACGGAGAGAGTCAGATTCCCCGCGAGTAAAGTTGGCAATCTTACGGGATAAGAGCATCACCTGCTCTTGATACACCGTGATACCGTAGGTCTCTTTGAGGTACTCCTCCATTACATCCAAGTCATAGTGGATTGGCTCCTTACCATGCTTACGGGCAATGAATGAAGGAATGTTATCCATTGGTCCTGGGCGGTAAAGAGCAACCATAGCGATTAGGTCTTCGAACTTACTTGGCTGTAACTGGATTAGTGACTTCTGCATTCCTGGAGATTCAAACTGGAATACTGCACTAGTCTTACCCTCGCAGAATAGTTGATAAGTTTTAGGATCATCCAAGGGCACAGAATTGATATCAAGGTCTATCCCGTGGCGTTTCTTTATGTTATTCAACGTAGCTCGGATAATAGAGAGCGTCTTGAGTCCAAGGAAGTCCATCTTGATCAGCCCTGTAGATTCTATCACACTGCCCTCGTATTGAGTCACTAGGATATCCTCTCCACTATCACTATCCCTTGTGACCCATGTCGGTACTACGTCGTCTATCGCACTCCTTCCGATAATGATACCACACGCATGTACGCCTGTATTCCTCACGGTCCCTTCTAGCTGTTTCGCATACTCTAGGACATCATGTTTGAGTGGGTCATTACCATAGTATATATCTCTCAGCTCAGGAATCTGCTCTAGGGCATTTTTGATATTAACCTTGCCACCCTCAGGCAGTTTGTCAGGGATGAGCTTCGTTAGCATATTGGTTTCATTGAGAGGAAGGCCTAAGACCCTACCAACATCCTTGATGGCACTCTTTGAAGCCATTGTTCCATAGGTCACAATGTGTGCCACGTTGTCAGCTCCATAATGTTCGGTCACCCAACGTAATATATCCTGACGACCATCATCATCGAAGTCGATATCAATATCGGGTAGGGAGATACGGTCAGGATTAAGAAAACGCTCGAAGAGGAGGTCATATTTCAGAGGGTCTAGGTCTGTGATCCCCAGGCAGTAAGATACTAATGATCCTGCTGCAGATCCACGTCCTGGACCGACTGCCACGCCTAGCTTTCTTGCCATGCCTATAAAATCCTGAACGATCAGAAAATAACCCGGGAAACCCATTTTCTTGATGGTATCAAGCTCGTAGTCTAAGCGTGTTGTTACCTCCTCGCTTAACTCCCCGTCGAATCGCTTCTTTGCCCCCTCATACGAAAGGTGTTTTAGGTATTCATCTGCATCAGTAAAGCCCTCTGGGATTGGGAAGTTAGGCATTAGAGGCGGGTTCTCTATCGAATACTCCTCTACTTTGTCTAAAATTTCTATCGTATTTGATAACGCTTCAGGAATATCACTAAAGAGTTCATTCATCTCTGCTGTACTCTTCAACCACTCCTGCTTTGTGTAGGTCATCCGATTGGGATCATCGAAGTTTTTATTGGTGCTGACGCAAATAAGCCTATCATGAGCCTCACCATCTTCCTCCCGAACGAAATGGACGTCATTTGTAGCGACCACTTTCACCCCCGTCTCTTTTGCCAATTCTAAGATGACCTTATTGACCTCAACCTGATGCAAGTAAGTTTCCGTATTCCCCCTTGGTTTATCAGTCTTATGACGCTGGAGTTCCAGATAGTAATCCTCTCCGAAGAGTTCCTTATGCCAAAGGATCGTTTGCTTAGCTTGCTCCCTCTGCCCTTTCATGATAAGCTGAGGAACTTCACCTCCAAGGCAAGCACTAAGTACTATTAAGCCTTCGTGATACTTCTCTAAGAGTTCCTTGTCTATCCTAGGGCGATAATACATCCCATCCTTATACGATTGGCTGACCATCTTAATAAGGTTTTTATACCCCTTAAGGTTTTTTGCTAGCACGATGAGATGATAACCACTTCTATCTTGAGTGGTCTCTTTTTTGAGGCGTCCTCTGGCGGCTACATAGCACTCACAGCCTATGATTGTCTTGAACTTCCATTCTTCCCACTTCTTCTTCTCCGCCTCTAGTGCTGGCTTTTCAGCCTCAGAAGCTTTGGCCAGTTCCTTCTCAAGAGCCTTCAGCTTCTTACCTTTCATTTTTCCTGGAGCATCAGTAAAGTTCTTGATCCCAAACATCGCACCATGGTCTGTTAATGCTAGTCCAGGCATCCCATCAGCCATCGCTGTTTTTATCAAGCCTTCAATTGATGATTGTCCATCCAATACTGAATAGTAGGAATGGACATGTAAGTGTACAAATGGTTGCATTAAATCTCGTATCCTTTCGTTTTCTATATGTTAATACTTAACTACTGAATTCTTTATCGTAAGTTGGGATATCTGTTGAAGAACTCCTCTTCTGTGATAATCTCTATCCCTAACTTTTCCGCTTTTTCCCGTTTACTAGGTCCCATTTTTTCGCCAGCCACCAATAGCGAGGTCTTACCTGAGATGCTAGAGATGGCTCGTCCCCCATGCTGCTCGATCAAGGTCTTAAGCTCTTCCCTCGAAATACTTTGAAAGACTCCACTGATGACAATGCTCATACCCTCGAGAGTGTTGCTAGATGCCGAATGCGACTCTGTGGCTTCCATCTCCATCTTAACGCCCTTAGCCTTTAGACGATCTATAATCACTTGGTTTCGTTCGTCTGAGAAAAACTCTCTTATGCTACTAGCGATCATTGGACCTATCGCGTCAATATCCTGTAGGTCTTGAAGAGAAGCCTTAGATAAGGCATCGATCGAACCGTAAGCATCCGCTAGCTGTGCTGCCACCGTGCTCCCAACGAGTTTTATACCTAACGCAAACAGGACACGGTCAAAGGGAACCTCTACCGAGCTCTCAATGCTTTTAACCAAGTTTCTAGCTTTTTGTTCTTTAAAAGAGGGTAGCCGAAGGAGCTGCTCCTCGGTCAGGTCATACAAGTCAGCACAGTTTTTAACGCCGAGTAACCTATGGAGCAGAGATATAGTGCGGGGACCGATGTTTATATCCATTGCCTTACGACCACAAAAATGCTCGATCTTCCCCTCAATCTGTGCAGGACAGCCCCATTCATTTGGACAAAAAGTACCCGCTTGATCATCCTGCTTTATCAGAGCAGTCCCACAATCTGGGCAATGGGTAGGCATAGCAACAGCCTCTCCCGTCTGCTCATCCCTTAGGTCATATCTAACTGCCGTTATCTTCGGTATGATCTCTCCTCCCTTCTCGACACTGACGAGATCCCCTACATGGAGATCTAGCTCGGCGATGATATCGGCATTATGCAGAGAAGCCCTAGACACCGTCGTGCCTGATAGCTGTACAGGCTCTAAATTCGCAACGGGAGTCATCACACCTGTACGGGCCACCTGAAAGCTGACACTCAGCAATCTAGTGATGGCTGATTCGGCATCAAACTTATAAGCCATAGCCCAGCGTGGTGACTTAGCCGTAGTCCCTAATTCTTTATAATAATTATAATCATTGACCTTGACGACGACCCCATCTGTGGCAATATCAAGCTCATGTCGATGAATGTCCCAATGGTCTAAAAAAGATTTAAGCTCCTCTAACGTATGACACACTTTAGAGTGACCATCCACTTTTAGTCCCATGTTACGCATGAGGTCTAACCTATCACTATGCAGCTCAGGAAGCCACTCTTCATCCTCACTAAGGAGGTAATAAAAGTAAGCTGTCGGACGTCGATTTGTGACAATAGCTGAGACGTTCTCCTTCGTTTTAATGGTTCCAGCGACTGCATTTCTGGGGTTAGCAAAAGGAGGTAAGTCATCCTCCTCTCGTTCCTTATTAATGCGCTGAAACTCACTCCATGGAAGCAAGATCTCGCCTCTCACTTCAATATATTCGGGGAGATGCTTCCCTTTCAGTCTGAGAGGAATAGATCTTATCGCCCGAATGGCTTCCGTAACATCTTCTCCAAAGGTACCATCACCTCTGGTTAATGCTTGATAGAGGAGACCTCTCTTGTAGATGACAGAAATAGAGGTGCCGTCAAACTTCAGTTCTGCGACGAGATCCACCTCCTTATCTAATATGCTTCGCACTCTACGATAGAAGTCCAAGGTTTCTTCCCAAGAATAACTATTGGCGAGGGATAGCATCGGGTATTTATGCCTGTGCGTTGTTCCTGTAGTTTGGACATTTTTGACAAACTCACTTCCTACCCTCTGTGTGGGCGAGTCTGGCGTGACCTTGTCGGGGTACTGCTCTTCTAGCTCTTCCAACTCCTTCATCAGCCTATCAAAATCTTGATCGCTTATGGAGGGGTCATTAAGGACATAATACTCGTATTCATATTGTACCAGCAACTGACGCAGCTGATCAATCCTATCATAATCTTTCTGGAAAAGCTCCATGCCTACAGTCTAATCATTAGTGGACTAAAAAATCCGAACTCACAGTGATGTTAATAACCTTTACTTTGCTAGAGGTATTGAATGTTCCTCCCCACGAGTAATCCTCCTCGGAATTCTTTCCAAGGATCTGAAATACACCCATGTTAGATTTACGGAGGCCTCCTAATGAGCTATTGCTCTCTTTTGCTATCTTCTTTGCTCTATTACGAGCATCTTCAGCAGCCTTGGCTAGCATCTCTAATTTTAAGTCCGCCAGTTTGGTGTAATAGTAGCGAGGAGAATTGCTTCTAGCAGTTACGTCTAGTTCTATTAGATCACCAACGTTTCTAGAGACCAATTCTACCTTATCCACATCATGGCTGGATATGGTTAGTGTTTGCTGAACATCATACCCTTGATGAACTTCGATGTATCTCTGCTGTTGATTGTCATAATATCCATTAGTACGCTCATTATACTCTACTGGGCCTACCTCTATAGATTCATTTGGTATCTCTTGACGAGAGAGGAAACGCTTCACGGTCTCTCGCTGACGTTCCACTTCGCGAAGACCCTGTAGAGGTGTAGGACTATTAGTGAGTATCGTGATGTTCCATACTATAAGGTCGCTGACAATCTCTTGTTCGGCACTACCTTTCACCGAAATTGTCTTTGGATGGTCATTTCTATGGAGTACTGTATAGCTACCAAGTCCTATAGCTATTAGGATGGTAGCAATGATTAGGATGAGTCCTATTAGTTTTCTTTTATCTTGATTCATGGGGGAAATGTTTATACAATTATTATTCTTACGACCTGTAAGATACGAATAAAAGAAGACTTATTCAGCTATGAATGGGACTGATTTTTTTCTAAAAGAAAGTTGACAAAATCTAATTTTTAATGTGTGGTAGAGCGTAACTCCTGATAATCTCCAAGTTATCCATTCATTCGCAATTTAATGAATAAATGCATTTCAAAAACGGGTAGGGGGTGATAAGTTTGGGACACAAATAGCGGTCGGCGGACGATGATAATAGATGACCTCTGTTTTCCAGAATTGGGTGCGTTCATTATCACGCTTTCTCGCATTTTAAGCCTTTGCCTTTTGTCTCATTTCCATCTTGATTAGAGTGTATGTTCGGGTTGTTATCGAGCAATAATACTTCTCATCAGAAGTAGGGCTTTTTTTTAAAAAAGTGATGCTTGCCTTGATGAGTTACAAACTGCTACTGAATCGTAAGAAATTACTCAGAAGAAGAACATCAAATAAAAGATTCTTCATCGTTGATGTCCATCCCTTTTTCTGAAAAGAGGAAGGTTTTGTCTGATATAAATACTGAATATCAGGGGATGTTAGGCTCTGAATATGGAATGGTTGGTGAATTGAGGTATTTAAATTAGATTTGTAGTAAGGGAGAGTTGTTTTTTTAAGGTCATAAGTAAATGGGAAAATATTATTTTGGCGAAGCTGTCATCCCTGAGTGGGCAGAACAAGATGCGGTAATTTTGGCGTGGCCTAATGATCGAATGGATTGGGTAGATTATCTTGAGATGGTTCATGCTTGTTATCTAGAGATCATCAGTGCTATCCTCGAGCATACACATGTGGTGTTGCTGGTTGATAGAGAGGATGATTTGCCTGTTGGTTTCATGCACAGATGGACTGAAAAGCCTCATAGTGTGATACTTATCAATGATTTTCTGCTCAATGACACCTGGATGAGAGATGTAATGCCTCTCTTTGGAATGCTTGAGGAGAGTAAAGTAGCCCGAGATTTTGGCTTCAACGGATGGGGGCTAAAGTTCCCTGCCAATCATGACAATACAGCAGTTCGACGGTTATTTAAGGAACGTACACTTTTCCATACTGGAGAGCAGGATAATGACAGCGTCGTCCTCTTACCCAAGCAAGACTATATATTAGAGGGGGGTGCTATCGAATCTGATGGTAGAGGGACACTTATGACGACTGACTCTGTTATTTGCGAAGCCAATAGAAATGTACTTTCTGAAAATCGTAACTATCAGATAGAGAGATTGAAAGAGGCGTTCGCTATTCACAATATATACAGCCTAGGCGTGCAAGCGATGCGAGGTGATGATACGGACGGACACATTGATACTCTGGCTCGTTTTATTGATGAGCACACCATCGTATATAACTATACAGAAGACAAGGACGATGTACACTATGACCTCATGCAGGTACTCCAGAAGGAGGTACAAGCTATGCTGGACATAGATAGCAAGCCGTATGAATGTGTTCCACTCCCCATCCCCTCGCCTATATTTGATGAAGATGGGATGCAACTTCCTGCGACATACGCCAACTTTTTAATTACGAATGGTGCTATTCTGGTCCCTATATATCAGGATCCTATGGATCAGGTAGCACTAAAAGTCATACAGGATTTGAAACCTGAATATAAGGTGGTGGGTATTGACTGCCGTGCCTTGATTCTTCAGCATGGTTCTTTACATTGCATTACCATGCAGGTACCTAAAGGTTTTCTTAACCCAAAATATTTATAAAACAATAGAGATGAAGATAGGACTAATACAGCAGCATAACACCGCTGCTATCGAAGATAATATGAAGCGCCTAGCGGCGGGAATTGCTGAGTGTGCCAAGCAGGGAGCAGAACTGGTAGTACTTCAGGAGATTCATAATGGGCTCTACTTCTGCCAAGTTGAGGATGTAAATATTTTTGACCAAGCGGAGACCATTCCTGGATTAAGTACAGATTTTTATGGGGCTTTAGCGAAGGAGCATCAGGTCGTGGTGGTCTTGTCGCTTTTTGAAAAAAGAGCTACAGGACTCTATCACAATACCAGTGTGGTGCTGGAGAAAGATGGAACAATCGCAGGGAAATATCGTAAGATGCATATCCCAGACGACCCAGCATATTACGAAAAGTTCTATTTCACACCAGGCGACTTGGGTTTCCATCCCATTGATACTTCTCTTGGTCGTTTGGGAGTGCTGGTATGTTGGGACCAATGGTATCCTGAAGCCGCAAGGCTGATGGCCTTGGCTGGAGCAGATATATTGATTTATCCCACAGCTATTGGCTACGAGTCCAGTGATGAGGAAGATGAACAAAGACGCCAGAGGGAGGCGTGGACTACTATCCAACGAGGACATGCTGTAGCAAATGGGTTACCAGTAGTTTCAGTGAATAGGGTAGGTTACGAACCAGACCCTTCAGGTATGACGAAGGGTATCACCTTTTGGGGACAGAGCTTTATCGCAGGACCACAGGGAGAGATTATAGAAATGCTCCCTACTGACGAAGAAGCGATAAGAGTCGTGGATGTTGACCTTAAGCGTAGCGAGAGGGTACGAAGATGGTGGCCATTCCTTCGTGATCGTAGGATTGACGCCTATGATGAAATAACAAAACGATTTAGAGACTAGAAGGATGCTTGAATTAATTAAGAATGACTCTTTTTTAGAACCCTATGAGGGTGTTATGGAGGAGCGAAAGCAAAAGGTCCTTCGGAAGGAGGCAGAGCTGTTAAAAGGTGGGGCTAGTGACTTAAGTGGCTTTGCGACAGGTTACCTATATTTCGGCTTACATCAGACAGATAAGGGTTGGATTATAAGGGAATGGGCACCAAACGCTCAGGCTATTTATCTACTCTGTGACTCGAGCCATTGGCAGAAAGAGGAGGCGTCCTCCTTCTCAATGATAGGCCATGGGGTATGGGAGCTGGAATTATCGGATGACCTTTTACATCATGGAGATCACTATAAATTACTGATCACCTGGGATGGAGGTGAGGGCGAGCGATTGCCTGCATGGACCAGATATGTGGTACAAGACCCTGAAACGTACATTTTTACAGCACAGGTATGGGCACCTGAGACTCCATACACCTTCCAATCACCACGTGCTGTGCTGAATGATGAGCCTCTTCTAATCTACGAAAGTCATATCGGCATGGCTACTGAGGACGAGCGTGTTGGCACGTATCGTGAGTTTCAGGAGAATATTTTGCCCAAAGTGGTTGAAAAAGGGTACAATGCCATACAATTAATGGCTGTGATGGAACACCCTTATTATGGATCATTCGGCTATCAAGTCTCTAATTTCTTCGCTCCATCTAGCCGCTTTGGCACGCCTGACGAGCTGAAGGAGCTGATAGACACAGCTCATAGCTTGGGGCTTATCGTTATTATGGACTTGGTGCATTCGCATGCGGTCAAGAACGAGGTAGAGGGACTTGCTAAATACGATGGGACCTATAGTCAATTCTTTCATGATGGAGAGCGACTCTTTCATCCTCAGTGGAATTCGATGTGCTTTGATTATGGCAAGAATGAGGTCCTGCATTTCTTATTATCCAATTGTAAATACTGGATAGAGGAGTATCAGTTTGATGGTTTTCGCTTCGATGGTGTTACTTCCATGCTCTACCTGGATCATGGATTGGGTAAGGCATTTACTAGCTATGATGATTATTACAATGGGGGGCAAGATGATGACGCCATTGTATATCTAACACTAGCGAACAAACTAGTACACGAGGTTTATCCACACGCTATCACGATAGCAGAGGAAGTGAGTGGTATGCCTGGGCTAGCTTTACCAATAGAGGGAGGTGGCTATGGCTTTGATTATCGATTGGCCATGAATATTCCAGACTTTTGGATAAAGCTCATTAAGGAGTACGAGGATGAAGAATGGAAGCCAGGTGAGATCTGGTGGCAATGTACCAATAGACGCCATAATGAGAAGAGCATCAGTTACGCCGAGAGTCATGATCAAGCTCTGGTGGGGGATAAAACTATTATTTTCCGTCTGATCGATCAGGAGATGTACTGGCACATGGATCGTGCCGATAAAAGTCTGGTCGTGGCAAGAGGGATTGCACTTCACAAGATGATTAGACTCGTAACCCTAACGACCATGAATGGTGGGTATCTCAATTTTATGGGCAATGAGTTTGGTCATCCTGAATGGATAGACTTCCCACGGGAGGGTAATGACTGGAGCTATAAGTATGCTAGACGACAATGGAGCCTTGAGGATAATGGATTCTTGAAATATGGGGAACTAGGAGACTTTGACAGGGCTATAATGGAATTTGTCAGAAGTATAGATCATTTCCACGAGTTACCAATGGCTCAGTTATGGGAGAAGTCGGACGATCAGATCTTAGCCTATAGCCGTGGGGATTATCTCTTTGTTTATAATTTCCACCCCTCTAAGTCTTTTGTTGATTATCAGATACTAGCTCCAATAGGTAAGTATCGCATGGTGCTCTCTTCTGATGAAGCACGCTTTGGTGGACAGGAGCTTGTAGATAGGGCTATAGATCACCTTACGATGTATGACAGAGAATATGAGATCTATGGTCATGAATGGCTAAGTTTATATATCCCAGCCCGTACCGCGATGATTTTTCAAAAAGTAAAGGAGTAAAGTATGAATAGTTTACCTGAGTTATACCCTCTTAGATTTCATGCCGCTTTCGAGCGAAAGATATGGGGCGGCAATCGAATATTTAAGTATAAGGAACTTCCCTCTCCATACCCAGATATTGGTGAAACGATGGAGATCTCTCCTCTTCCGGGCTATGAGTCCACGGTATCAACTGGAGAACTAGCAGGAATGAAGCTTACAGAAGTTGTGGCTGCTTATGGTAAAAAATTATTGGGTACGCATGTGTTAGAGAATTACGGGGGCGAATTTCCTCTATTGGTGAAATTGATAGATGCACACGAAACACTAAGCGTCCAAGTACATCCTTCAGATGACCACGCAGAGAAGCACCACAAGAAGGGGAAATGTGAGTCGTGGTACATACTGGGCAATACCGAAGATGCTAAGATATATGCAGGATGGGCTGAAGCCATAGACCCTGACGAATTGCCCGAACGATGTAAGGATGATCGTATTATGAACTGTCTAAAGGCCTACAGTCCTAAGGAAGGGGATCTCTTTTACCTCCCAGCGGGAACGATTCATACCATCGGTGCGGGATGCTTATTGATGGAGATACAGCAGGCGTCTGATCTGACTTATCGTATATATGACTTTAATAGAAAAGGTAGTGATGGAAAATGTCGTGACCTGCATCTACAGGAAGCGATAGAGGTCTTGAATTACTCGACAGAGGATATCCCATACGTACCCTCTGATCGTGAAGTGAAGGAGCAGAGAAAGACTCTATTAGAGACCCCGTACTTCAATATTGGAGTACTCTCTTTTTCATCACAATATTTATACGAGTTGGAGGAGAGAGACTCCTTCACTATTCTTTTTGTTGACCAAGGAGAGGTCATGATGGAGTATCCACATGGTGTAGAGCAACTACGAAAAGGGGACTTTCTTTTGATACCAGCGTCTCTGAAGACTTGTAATTTGATGCCTATCTCAGAGTCGGTTAAGTTAGTAGACTGCTATGTCCCAGGATGCTAATCAATATCTTCTAAGCAAAGAACTGCTCAGGTTCGTCTATGATCATCGAGAGGATGATGTGCGACAATTGGCTTTTCACAAGGATAAATACCCTGAGATTAATCTTTCAATAGCATTGGATGCCATACAGGCACGGCAAAAATTAAAGAAGAAATTTCCTGACTGGGCCGAGCAACCAGATTTTTTCGTCCCTCACAGCGTCATGGTGGAGCAGGCTTCTAGTCTCGAGACCGCTAGGTATAAGGAGCGGTTCATACAGGATAAGTCATGGGTGGTCTTAGACTTGAGTGGCGGTTTGGGTGGCGATAGCTATGCTCTTTCGGAGAAAGCTGGCACCGTTCATTATATGGATATATCGGAGGAGCGTACAGCAATTGCTGAGCACAACTTCAAAGTACTCGGAAGAGATAATGTCATCTGTCACTCAGGGGCTGCAGAGCATGAGGGTCTCAATCTTGCGGAATCTATCCAACCGGATCTCATATTTATGGATCCAGACAGACGCCCAGAGCACAAGGGAAGGGTCTTTTTATTAGAGGATGCACTGCCTGACATCACAGAGTTGTTGCCCCGCTTGATGACGTCGGTTCCAAAGGCAGAGCTGCTAGTCAAGCTCTCACCTGTCATTGACTTAGACTACCTAAAGGAGCGATTACCCATTAGGTTTGATATCCATATGTTAGGCGTACGACGAGAGGCCAAGGAGCTGATCCTACATATTCACCCCGGTGCTAGTTATGAACAGTATGCGGTAGAGATGTTAGGAAATCACACTATGATTCTTCACGGTACTAAGCTGAGGAATGAAATTGCCATCCAGAGTGAGATCGGGCAGTATATGTACGACCTGTATCCCACTATTGCTAAGATAGGACTTGAGCATTTCTATCCCAATCTAACGCTTTGGAAACCAGATAGACACACACATCTGTTCTTTAGTGAGAGTTTGATAAGGGACTTCCCTGGTAGGACTTTCAAAGTACTTGAGCATAATATGGGGGACAGACGTTGGCTGAAACAGGTGTGCAAAGAACCCCTACACCTCGTCGCTAAAAACATACCTGTACAGACTGATCGGCTACGACAACAATTTAAAATTCGTGAGGGAGGCAATAAGTTTTTATTCGCTTTTGGTAACGTAGATAAAAAAACGCAGTATGTCCTCGCTGAAATAGTGACTGAGGATATAGAATAAAGATATTGTATAGTAACGACCTTCATAAAAAATGAGTATCTTGCGTGACGAAAAAGGGAGGTGATACATTAGCATATATTGGTTAATCTTTGTGTGAATAATAAGAATGGGAAATATTATTGATGAGATAAATAGACTGAAGAAGGAGAAAAATGCGGTTGTCCTAGTTCATTACTATCAAAAACCTGAAGTACAGCAGATAGCCGACTATCTAGGAGACTCACTCGGACTCTCACAGCAAGCAGCTCAGACTGATGCCGATATAATTCTCTTCTGTGGCGTGCATTTTATGGCCGAGACCGCTTCAATCATCTCACCAAATAAGAAGGTACTAATACCCGTAGAAAATGCGGGGTGTACATTAGCTGAGAGTGTGACAGCGGCGGGGATTAGGACTTGGAAAAAGAAACACCCCGATGGATTAGTTGTCAGTTATGTAAACACTACTGCTGAAGTGAAAGCAGAGACCGATTACTGCGTGACATCAGCTAACGCACTAGAGATCGTCAAACGTTTACCTCAGGGACATCCAATCCTATTTGGCCCAGACCGTCATCTAGGAGGGTATATTCAGAAAGTAACCGGCCGAGAGATGGATATATGGCAGGGGGCTTGCTATGTTCACGAAAAAATTACGGCAGATCTCGTTCGTTCATTCCTTGATAAATACTCTGATGCAGATCTGCTGATCCATCCAGAATCCGAGGCATGCCTTCACGATGATATCCTAAATCACCCTCGTGTTCAAGTTGGCTCCACCGCATTCATCATGAAAGCACCACAAAGGAGTGATAAGAAGCAATTCATTATCGCTACAGAGCTAGATACATTGACCGAACTAAAGAAGAACTACCCTGATAAAGAGTTTATCCCCATACTACCAGAACAAACATGTGAGTATATGAAGTTAATATCTCTAGAGGACGTAAGAGATGCTCTGCTTTACGAAAGGTATGAGGTGAAAGTGCCTACTGAGATAAGAGACAGAGCCATTATAAGCATCCAGAGAATGATGGAGTAATAAGCTTATCGGTAGTTACATCATAACAAAAAGAGCTATTGTCCGCAGACAATAGCTCTTTTGTTATATTAAAAACAACACCTCCTAGGTGAAAAATGATTTATTATTAATGACTTAGGATCACTCATCATCCAAATGAGTGAGTAGCATACGAGGGCAATAATCGTCTAAGAAAGAAGATTTGATTAATCTTCCATCTGACGAAGTTGCTGTACGTAGCGAGCTTTTTCCATCTTGCGACGCTTAACAGCAGAAGGCTTGATATAATTACGACGAGTACGTAGCTGACGCATAGTACCTGTACGATCAAACTTTCTTTTGAATCTCTTAAGCGCTCTTTCAATGTTTTCGCCTTGTTTAACTTCTACAATAATCATAAATTCTCAGTTGTGTTGTACTAATTATCTATATAAAAAATATCCTTATTCGCGATCCCTTAATGCAAGGATCATCGAATTAGGACTGCAAAGTTAATCATAAAATCCGAATTATCAAAGCATTGGCATTCATATTTATAGCTTTAAGTGTACTTGCTAAATCCTGCCTCCTGTGGATGGGTGTATATGGGAAAGAGGGGGTTAGTTGGATTTACCTCAGGGTAAATTCTTCTGGTTCTTGACGATTTAGCACATGGAGGCGTATATCTGTATCGCAATTAACGCCACATGACTGTAGTGCATCTCTCATCGTGGATAGAGCAAGCTCTGGCTTGTTATTTTCCATACTAATATGGCATAAGGCTAGGAAACGCAAGTCCTTATGGTAATGAGCGGCTATAGTCTCGGCAGCGATGCGATTACTCAGGTGTCCTAACCCGCTGCATATCCTCTGTTTGAGGTGGTGTGGATAAGGGCCAACCTTTAACATCTCATCATCATAGTTGCTTTCAAAGATTAGATAGTTGGCTTTAGAGATGGCCTCAATAATATCAGGGGTAATATGGCCTATGTCCGTACTCAATACGAAGTGTCCATGAGGGGTCTCAATCGAGTACCCTACATTATGAGTAGCATCGTGGGGGACTTCAAAGCTAGTGACAGCGAGGTCTCCGATTGTGACTTCGCAACCTACTTCCATGATCCTAAGATAGGCACTTAGGTCTGGAGAACTATATCTATGGTATAAGAGTGAGCGTGCAACAGCGTGTGATGTATAGATGGGTACTCCCAGCTTATAGGCTAGACGTATAGCTCCTCTCGTATGATCGGCATGATCATGAGTGATAAAAATAGCACGGATCTTTTTAGTGTCAATAGACATTTCTCGAAAATGCCTGAGCACACGCCGGATACCAATACCAGCATCCAATATTATGCTATCCTCTCTCGTTGAAAGGATGTAACTATTGCCACTACTGCCACTGCCTAGGCTGATAAACTTCAGCACGTTGTCAGTAGAAACTTGATTAAATAAAGGGCCTATTCCGTTATTGTTTGATAAATCCACTCTTATACTACAGGGAAAGCTCTCCTCTTAAGCTTGTTGCCATGCCCCTCTTGACTTCCTCAACACTCTGGCAGTTGCCCAATAGGAACATTAGCTTAACAATGGTCGCTTCTGTGGTCATATCATACCCACTAACAACCCCTGCTTTGAGTAAACTTTGTCCCGTCTCATAACGGTTCATTTGTACTTTCCCCTTCAGGCATTGTGTGACATTTACAATCACAATCCCGCGATCAATGGCTTCCTTGATGACATCCAAGAAAGCTCTGCTAGATGGAGCATTGCCACTTCCATAAGTTTCAAGAACCACCCCCTTTAGTTTAGGACTCTCAAAAATAGTCCTAAGTCCCGATTCCGAGATCCCAGGGAATAATCTCACGACTAATACGCTTGGATCAAGTTTCGTGTGTACTTTGAATGGTGTTCCTTTTGGTAATCGTGGTAGCATCAGCTGCTCATCATATTCGATCTCGATCCCAACAGAAGCTAGCTTAGGATAATTAGGGCTCTCAAAAGCTAAGAAATGATCTGCCGAGGTCTTAGAGCTTCGATTACCTCTGAGTAATTGATTGTTAAAGAACACGCAAACCTCTTGCACGCATGGGTCACCATGCTCATTTTGAGAGGCTGCAATTTCTAAGGAAGATAATAGGTTCTCACGTCCATCAGTACGTATTCGTCCAACTGGCAATTGTGAACCGGTTAGGAGCACAGGCTTTCTAAGGCCCTCAAGCATAAAACTCAGGGCACTCGCAGTGTAAGCCATGGTATCAGTTCCATGCAGAATCACAAATCCATCATACTTGTGATATTCATTTTCGATAACCTCGGCTATCTTAACCCAAAACTCAGGTCCTACATCACTTGAATCGCATGGAGGTATCTGTGTATTTATACTGATATCAAAGCTAAGTTGCTTAATCTCTGGTACTTGCTGCTCTATATAGGCAAAGTCAAAGGCTTCGAGTCCCCTAGTTGTGGGATTCTCAATCATTCCTATGGTTCCACCTGTATATATAAGCAGCACATGAGGGCTCTTATTCATAATAGTTTTGCCGCCTAGGTGTGTGGTCATATTATGCTGGTTAAGCATTTTTTACTTACGACAAAGATAGCGAAACACTTTCATACATTCAATACTTTCAGATATTCTTTTCCCTTTGCTCATAAGTCATTGTCAGGATATTAGACCTGTTATTTTATTTTTCGTCACTGCTTATGTTTATTAATTGTATTTTGCTTCTAATGAGCTGAAAATACAATCACTTGGTAAATTTGCACATTTTTTGGATGTTTCACGTCTAGTAGTAAATTTGATTTATATGGCCATGAAAAACATCTGTCAATTTGATACCAGCTTTGTTTAAACAATTCTTTAGATAAGGTGTCGAGTGCCATAATAAACTGATGGATAGAAGCATATGGAATATGTCAAAATGTAATCAAAAGAGCCAGTTTTACTCGGTAGAAGTCGATGAAAATCTAGTTATATGAAGGAGGAATGTTTCCTATAGGAAAAATATCTTTTTTATATGAGAAGGCAATCTCGTTCCTATAGGATAATTTTCAGCCTCCTTCTGAGCCAACTTTCAGAGGATGCAGTTTTATTTCGTTTCTGAATAGTATATCCTACAATGACAGCCAATTTCTTTGATGGTGGTCCGATATGAGAGAGGTGGTCACACGAAAATGAACACAAAGATTATTTTGTGGAAATATACTAAAACGTTTTATCGCCAAGAGGAAAATTGTTATCTTTATCAAAACGAAACAAAGAGCGGAGAAAAGAAGATCATGGAAAGAATATTAATGACTGGAGCTGGCGAATTACTCGCTGAGCATTTTATAGCGCTGTACTCGGAGCGATATGATATTAGACTCCTAACAAATAATCCCGTTGCTGGGAATGAATATTATTGGGATCCGATGGCTGATGAACTGGACCCAGAGGCCCTGGATGGAGTGGATCATATTTTACACCTTGCAGGATCATCACTAATGCCAATTAGTCGGGACGTAAGAGAGCGAGACGTGTTGCAGACTTATAGGGTGAGCTCTGTGGCATTGATAGGACGTATGCTGATGGCTCGGAGACAGAAGGTCAAGAGTATCATTACGGCCTCTTCGTACCTTTACTATGGGTCCGAATATTCTCCATATATCTTTACGGAACACAGTAAGGCTGGTCGTGACTTCTATGCTCGTATGGATCAGGCAGCTGAGGAGGAATCTTATATCCTAGAGGTCGAGCAATTGGCTGAGCGTTCAGCTTATCCACGCTTTGGTAATATTTTCTGCCATTATGGTGGTATCCTTCCTCATATAGCGATGGGTAGTCAGTATGGCTTAGCTATTTCTCATGGTTTGGGCAGACAGATCATCCCATGGGTTCATATTAATGATGCCTGTCATACTTTGGCTTACATTATTGAGCATCCAGAAATGACTGGACCGTATAACTGTGTAGCTCCAGAGTGGATAACCTATAGGGAAATCTCAGAAAACTGTGCTAAGCTCAGGAGTAATAGGATATTCCCTATTCATTTGCCGACCAGAATCTTACGTTTTAAGTACGGTCAGTATGCAGATCTATTCTTAAGGAGTAGGCGAATGTCTATGAATAGGCTTTTGAATAGTGGCTTTGACTTCGAGTACCCTGATTTTATTTCAGCAGCATTGAATATCTATGACCTCTAAGAAGAAAAGTGGTAGGCTGTGGCTCATTCCGATCACTATCGGGAGTACCGATCCAGGGGCCTATCAGCCAAGTAACAATCTTAAGCAGCTGGAGGTGATAAAGCATTTTGTCGTGGAGAATGCGAGGACGGCGCGGCAGTATATCAAGAGTGTGCTCCCCAAGGCTGATATTTCACAGTTGGAGATTATTGAGATTGATAAGCATGACGGCTATCGGTACCCTCGGGAGGAGGTGATGGCAATCTTAGAAAGAGGTGAGGATGTCGGACTGATGAGTGAGGCTGGCTGTCCTGCTGTCGCTGATCCAGGTCACTTGGTGGTGAGGGATTGTCATAGAGCTGGTATTCAAGTGGTACCTCTAGTGGGTCCATCATCTATACTACTGTCCTTGATGGCTTCTGGCTTCAATGGACAGAGCTTTGCGTTCCATGGCTATTTGCCTTTTGACAAACAGGAACGACGCAAAAAACTTCAGGAGCTACAGCGAAGAGCAGAGCAGGGTGAGACCCAAATCTTCATTGAGGCTCCATACCGCAACGATAAGTTAATTCGTGAACTGGCGAATTCTTTGCCAAAATCGATTGAGCTGTGTGTGGCTATTGACCTCACGACTCCCAGTGAGGAGATTCATCGGCACCCACTTTCGGAATGGGTAGCTATCTTGGATAAGGGGAAGAGCTGGCATAAGAGGCCTGCTATTTTCCTTATTGGTATTTAATAAATCAAGGTGATAGGAGAATACAATTATGATGCTAAAAATATATCCTGATAGTCGGATCCCAGAGACAGTACTGAAGCCTTTGGCTCATGCTCTGGATTCTGGAGAGGTAATCATTATACCTACAGATACTAGGTACAGTATCTGCTGTGATGCCATGAATGGAAATAGTGTGGAGCGATTGGCGGAACTGAAAGGTGTGGATGCAAAGAAGAGTCGATTTTCAATCCTCTGTGCTACAATCTCTCAAGTCAGCAAGTATGCTAAGTTGTCAGATGAAGCCTTCAAGCTGATAAAGGATAATACGCCAGGCCCCTTTACTTTTGTCTTACCGACGAGCAGTACGTTGCCTAGTATATATAAAGGTCGTAAGGAGGTCGGTGTCCGTATCCCAGATCATAGACTGGTAGAGGAGCTAGTTAATTACTATGGACGGCCCTTGACTGGCTTTTCTCTTCCACTTATGCCTGGCAAAGATGAGGCTTATCTGTATCATCCCGAACTGATCCAGGAGGCGTGGCACCATCATGTCAATTATATAGTGGATGGTGGTCTGGGGGAATTAGGTGGTAGTGCTATCATAGATTGTACTAAAGCATCCTTCGAAGTACTCAGAGAGGGGCCAGAGGCTATCCAGTGGTGATTATTCTATGGACATTATATGGCTCTCCTAAAATGCGTGATGGAGAGCAAAAAAATGGCTAAATGCTATCTCTAGTTGGAGATTAGACAACTTTAAATATACTTAACATTATAGCTAAATCTTTGAAATTCAGCAATATAGATGTTTCTCTGTGAAGACTTAATAAAATTATTGAGTAATTCATTTGGTTTAATACCAAAAACGTCTTATATTTGCACTGTGTTTTTCATAGTATTAGATTTTAGGTTAATATTAAGATTGAAGGTTGTCGTGAGACAACCTTTTTCTTTTTGTTGTAGGTAACAAATTATACCGTGAAATTAATATGAGCGAGAAACCATATCTAGACTTTACCAAATATCTTCAGTTGCGATTTCCGAGCATGAAGGTTCAGAAGATTTCTGTTAATGCCGGCTTCACTTGTCCTAATCGTGATGGAAGCAAAGGACGGGGTGGTTGCACTTACTGTAATAATAGCTCTTTTAGCCCCGAGTACACACAGACAATCAAGAGTGTAACCGTGCAGCTGAATGAGGGGATTAAGTTCTTTTCCTACAAATATCCAGAGATGAAATATCTGGCTTATTTTCAGTCTTACACGAATACGTATGATGATATAGAGCGGTTAAAAGCATTGTACGAAGAGGCTTTATCCGTGCCAGGTGTCGTTGGGTTAATTGTGGGGACAAGGCCAGACTGCGTTACGCCCGAACTGTTGGAGTACTTTAAGGAGTTAAGTCGAAAGACATTTGTATATCTTGAATACGGTGTTGAAAGTACTAGTGAGGAGACGCTCAAAGCTATAAATCGAGGTCATACCTTTGAGGAGAGTGCCGCTATGATATGCCAGACTGCAGCTGCTGGGTTGCCTGTGGGAGCACATCTAATTATAGGATTGCCGAATGAAGATCGAGAGGATTATAGGGCTCATATACAGCGACTCTCTGAGTTGCCTCTAACATCGCTCAAACTTCATCAGCTACAGATCCTTAAGGGGACAGTGATGGGTAGGGATTATCTCAAGGATCCTACGCAGTTTAACCTGCTTACCGCGGATGAATATATCGATATCCTATGCGATTTATTGGCTATTTGTCGGCCCACTCTATATATAGATAGATTTGTTTCGCAGGCACCTAGTGAGCTCCTAATCGCTCCTAGATGGGATATCAAAAACTACATCTTCACACACAGGGTAGAAAAACGAATGAGAGAGTTGAACCTTATCCAAGGATGCAAGTATAAAGTGGAGGGTTGAAATATTTTGATGACAATGGATATTAGTTTTGAAAGAATAGTCAATGAATTATCTCCATATTTTAGAGATTTCGAAAGCAGATACCTCAATGACTTTCCCGAAGTGGAGCGGAGAGAGGTCGAAGACCTTATCAGGCTGCTAAATGCTGAGGAGAGCCCGATCACACTCGAGGCTATTCTCTGTAAAGACGACTTCGTGGGCTTTATTAGTTACTGGCATTTGCCACAGTTTATTTATCTAGAACACTTTGCGATAGATCCTAATAAACGTTCGAATGGTATTGGCCGACAGGTAATAGGTCAGATCCAAAAGAGATTCTCAGATGCTCGTTTTGTACTTGAGGCAGAGCCACCTACGGATCACATTACGACTAGACGAATAAAGTTTTACGAAAGACTCGGCTTTACACTAAGTGACATTCCATACATTCAGCCCTCTTATAGGGCAGATGGCGAATCTATTCCCTTAAGAATAATGACCTTGAGATTTAGTCAACCTATCGACGAGGGGGAGCTAGATGACCTAAGACGATATGTTTACGATATTAAGCTATGATTTTTTTTCATTACTTTTGAGGTAAGGGATCATACAAGGACTTAATTGGTTACAAATGAGAAATATAAAAATTATAGCAGAAGCGTCAATCCCTTATCTTAAGGGTGTTATTGAGGGACTTGGTGAGGTCGTATATCTCCCCTCAGAAGACATTACGTCTGAACGTGTTGAGAGTGCCGATTGGCTCATTGTACGAAGTATTACAAAGTGTGATCGAGCACTCCTGAGGGGCTCGCAGGTCCAATTAATTACTACGGCCACAATAGGCTTTGATCACATTGATGCCGAATATTGTGAAGAGGAGGGGATCGAGTGGCGAAATGCTCCTGGATGCAACGCAGAGGCTGTGGGGCAATACTTCGGTGCGTCAATGGCTTTGTTGTATAAGGAAACGGGGTTTGAACCGAAAGGAAAAACCCTTGGGATTATTGGTGTAGGGCATGTAGGATCAGTGGTTGAGCGTTATGCCAAGGCCTTAGGTATGAATGTCCTACGAAATGACCCTCCCCGTGCTAGGAAAGAGGGAGAAGACGGCTTTGTCTCTCTGCAGAAGATTGCAGATGAGGCGGATATCATTACGCTGCATGTCCCATTGACCCACGAAGGAGTGGACTCAACTTATCATCTTTGCGACAAGGCCTTCATCTCAGGTCTAAAAAAGCGACCCATTCTTATCAACGCTTGCCGGGGTGGTGTCACTGATACCGAGGCTCTATTGTGGGGGCTTGAAGAGGGAAAAGTCGATAAGATAATTATTGATTGTTGGGAGCATGAGCCCAATATTTCTTCCGATTTTTTGGCGAAAGCATGGCTGGGAACACCTCATATTGCGGGTTTCTCAGCACAGGGTAAGGCGAATGGAGCTCGGGTCTGTGTGGAGAATGGAATTAAATTTTTCGGACTTAGAAGTAAGGCTTATGAGGCGATGTATCCGCCTAAGTTAGCAGATCCTTTATTGTCCTTAAGTCATAGTGAACATCCACTTTTTGATGCTATAGGTCAGACGCTAGACCTAAGAGCGGTGGATAATCTATTGAGGGCAAATAAACAAAACTTTGAGGCTCAGAGGCGTTCATATCATTACCCATACGAGCCAAATGCTTACGAGGTAAGCCGTGAAGAGATGGGGCTCTATTCTAATAGTGCTGCTTTGATCGGTTTTAAGTTGAGATGAAGGTCCTGCTGCTGAATACGTATCCTCAAGGAGGTGGAGCAGCCATTGCCGCAGGTAGAATGTTGCAGGGGCTAATAGATGCGGGTGTTGATGCTCGTATGTTAGTTGCGGCTACGATCACCGATGCTCGTCCCGAGCTAATGAGTGTACATGGAGTTCATCAGAGTATGGCTTTTCTAGGGGAGCGTATTCAGGTGTTCTTTGCTAATGGGTTTGATAGAGATCATTTATTCAAATTCAGTTCTGCCAATTATGGCGTTGATATCTCGCATCACCCATGGGTGGAGTGGGCAGATATTATTCATATACACTGGGTCCAGCAAGGATTTCTCTCACTTAAAGGTCTGGAGAGGGTATTTGCACTGCCAAGCAAACGTATCTTTTGGTCTCTTCATGATCTATGGCCAATTACGGGTGGATGCCATATCCCTTTTGTACTTAAGGATGGTCAGACACAGTTTTGCTACCGATTTCGTAATGGGTGCAAGCGTTGTCCCATTCTTAACTCTAATCGTGATAATGATTTAGCAAGTCATGTGTATGCGGCTAAGCAGTCTTGGCCGTACGAAAAGATACAATTTCTGGGCGTTAGTAGAGCTGTAACTAGGGAGCTGAAAACCTATCTAGAGAGATTCCCTAGGGCTTTGCCACCTCACACCATTAGCAATATAATCGACTCTAATCGCTTTTATGTGGAGCCTAGGCATCATGGTACGGGTAAGTTGAAGTTGCTCTTTGTGGCTGCGAGGGCAGATGAGAGTGTTAAGGGCTTAGATCTCTTGATAGAGGTGCTTCAGAAGGCTACTGCTATCTCTAGCGACTTTAGAAACAGAGCCGAATTGTATATCATTGGTTCCTTGAAAAAAAGTGTAGATGAGATACCAATTACGGTGGTTTGTCAAGAAGAAGTAGGGGAGGATGAGCTACGAGCAGAGTATAACTCAGCTGATGTCACACTATCTACGTCTAGGTACGAAACATTTGGTCAAACACTCTTAGAATCCATCGCCTGTGGAACGCCCGCAATGGCATTTGATGTAGGTGGTACAAGCGATATCATTCAGCATCAAAAGAATGGATTACTAATCAACCCCTATGATACAGATTCTTATGCTGAGCAATTGCTCAAGCTATGCCAAGACGCTGGTCGAATGGATTGCACCCGTATTACGACTTCAATAGAGCACTTTACGGCTCCTAAGGTTATTCATAGGTTGCTCCATCTTTATGACACTTCGTTGATAAAATGTTGAGAATAATGGTTGGGATTCTTTTTACTTTACTCAAAAATAGTTATTTTCGCACGTAGTATACACTTTAATAGCGATAACCTTATGAATTTTCATATAAGTACAAGACAAATATTTTTATTCCTTGCTTTAATGGTCTTTATGACATTTACCAACACGACGGATGCTAGAGATACTAAAGGTCGATTTGTAGTGATAATTGATGCTGGACACGGAGGTAAAGACACAGGAGCTATTGGTAAGAGGTCTAAGGAAAAAGATATAGTCCTATCGGTAGCCTTGAAGGTGGGTGAAAAGATCAAATCTCAAAACCCCAATATCACTATTTACTACACTAGAGATAGGGATGAATTTATCGGCTTAAGAGAGAGAGCTAGTTTTGCTAATAGGAAGAAGGCGGATTTATTCGTATCGATACATGCTAATGCCAATAGAAGTCGCTCTCCTAGAGGATCAGAAACGTACGTTCTCGGACTTCATAGGACTAAAGATAACCTAGAGGTGGCGATGAAAGAAAACTCGGCGATCTTATATGAGGATGACTATTCCGTTAAGTATGCTGACTTTGATCCTCAGTCTGATGAGTCTTATATCATGTTCCAGTTTATACAGAATAAACACTTGGATGCTAGTATAGAGCTAGCAGACTTGGTTCAGAAAGGCTTAGTTAATTGCGGATTACAGAATAGAGGTGTGAAGCAAGCTGGCTTCCTTGTGCTTCGTGAAGTTGCTATGCCTAGCATCTTAGTAGAGCTAGGATTTATCTCAAATTATGACGACGAGAGCTTTATGCTATCATCAAATGGCCAAAACCTTTTATCCAGCCAGATAGCTAATTCCGTGATTAGGTATGAGAGAGCCTTGACTCTGAAGAGTGGAAAGGGAAGCACCTCAAGCGTGAAAGAGGAGAAGAAGGTCGCTAAGGTTAATAATGATTATAGCAACGCTGACGGGACTTATTATAGGATACAAGTCATGGCAGATAAGAGTGAAGTGTCCCTTAATAGTCGAAAATTTCGTCGATACAAAGAACACATTACGTACTATATGGAGAATGGCTATTATAAGTACACTATTTATAACACAACCGATCTGAACGAAGCAAGACGATATCAGAAAGAGCTTAGAAAACACTTTAAAGATTGTTTCATTGTCGGCTTTAATTCTGCAGGGGATAAGGTGGGGAGCTATTACTAAAAATATAATAGAGACAACCCTGTGGGTCTGTAGAGTGTCACTATGAGGCTCATCAATAAACATCCTCGATTATTTGCATCCCAACATATAAGTGATATCTAGTATCACAATCGTATTGAAAAAAAGCAGAGGGTGTGTCAAAACCTAGTTTTGATGCATCCTCAATTTTTTTGATAGGGTGTGTCCTAAGCAGCTACGAGATGTTTTAGAATTTGGTTTTCCTCTAAAAGTAGGTTGTTAGTGACTAAAAATGGATGATTTGGGCAAGAATGAGGTGTATTATCCATGTTTTTTGGGTTTTTCGCCATCATAGAGCATAGTTTCTTGACATTGAATGCTATGGCAAAGAAGGCAAAGTCCATAGTGACCTTGTCTTGACCGAAGTGTCGAAAGCGTTTGTAGCTCATATTGTATTTCATTTGACCGAATACTGATTCTGGCTCTACACATCGTCGTCCTCGATGTCTTAGTCCTTCTTCGGAGGTAAGGAGTTGGTTTGCTTTCTTTTTGTACTCATTGAGTCTGTGATTGACCTCTATGATTCGATTGCCTTTTGCCTTAAAACATAGTCCTCTGAGTGGACATCCTTTGCACCTCGCAGCCTTATATCTCGCACTCTCAGTAGTGTATCCGCTTGCTGTCTTGCCTCTCTTTGTCCCGATACGCCTCATCCTTTGTCCCATCGGGCAGACATAGTAATCTCCTTCTTTGCTGTAGTATAGCGATGAGGGCTGAAATGGGTCGGGCTTATAGCGAGGACGATGCTCAATATGGAAGCGATTGTATTTGACAAAGGGTGTTGTACCAGACTCTTCCATAAAACGATAGTTCTCTTCCGAGCCATAGCCAGAGTCGGCTACAACAGTAGAGGGCAAATCACCATAACGGTCTTGGTGGAATTGAAGAAAAGGGATAAATGTGAGGGTGTCAGTAGGATTGTAGAAGAGTCCAAAGTTGGTAATAAATTGCTGATTCGTAGCTATTTGTAAATTGTAACCTGGCTTGGTTTGACCATTTCTCATGGCATCCTCCTTCATACGCATAAAGGTGGCAGAGGGGTCGGTCTTGGAGTAGGAGTTGCGATCCTCGAGTTTTTCCAGCTTCTCGTCATACTCCATAAGTTTAGCCTTATGCTCTTCTAGTTGCTTGATCTGCTTCTTCCTCTCTCTTATTTTCTTTTTCTCCTCCTTGTTGACTGGTTCCGGGGTTCTCTCTAGTTCTGCTTTGAAGGTGGTCACCAGCTCTGAAAGTTGTTCCGCTGTAATCTCTACTTCTTCGCTACCCTCGCTATTCTCTTGAGCAATACAATCATCGATTTGAGAGAGCAATGCCTTTAGCTTTTCCTGAAGTTTGGCTCGATTTCGTTCCACGCTCTTCCGCCACACAAAGGTGTATTTATTGGCTTTGGATTCTATCTTAGTGCCATCGATATACTCCACATCAAGACTGATAAAACCTCTCTCTGCAAGTAACAATACCATCTGTGAGAAGACCTTATTGATCTCTCCTTTTACACGATTACGAAACCTATTGATGGTGATAAAATCTGGTTTTTCATACCCTGCAAGCCAGATGAAGTGGACATCTCTTTTGAGGGCTTGCTCAATCTTCCTGCACGAGTAGATGTTATTCATGTAGGCGTAGATAATCACCTTGAGCATCATCTTGGGGTGGTAGGGGTGGCGACCTATCTTACTGTACAAGCCCTTAATATTCTCAATCTCAATAGCATCGATAATGGCATTGACCACTCTCACTGGATCATTAGCACAAATATCCTCGTCAAGCCTTTGAGGAAAAAGCATTGACCTATTGTGTATGTATGGACGAAATTGTATCTTTGTCATAGTTAATTTATTGATATACATAAAGATACAAAATCTTTATGATATAGAAAAGCCCCAGCTTGTGAAAGTTGGGGCTTTTGTCGCAAAATAATAGGGTGCGTCAAAAAAATTAGTTTTGACACACCCTCTTTCTTGTGAGGTTCCTGGCGGATTCGAACCGCCGTAAACGGATTTGCAGTCCGGTGCCTAACCACTCGGCTAAGGAACCATTATTGCCCTTAAAGCTTTGCAAAGATACATAAAAGTAACTATTTGTCCAAATATAGTGGGCGGAAATTAATGGAACAAGCATTTGAGAAATATAGAAATCATTCTTATTGATATTCAGGAGATATAAAATCCTTCTTATTGGAGTCAAGTATTAAGAGATAAATAGTTCTTATAAAAGCTGATGTTGAGGTGGCTTCTTTTCCTTTGCTTTAAGAGCCATCGCAATATCATTCTTCTGATCGGAGCTGCAGTTCAAGTTGTTGAGGCTTCAGTTACTAAACCAATGCCAAGGAGCGATTAGTCTTTCCGAGGATGGTTTCATTTCTGTCACGATTGAATATAGGATATCCAAAAGGTGTAGCTTTTTAGGTATATTTGCGTATATAGCGGGCAGTATGATTCTTCGAGTATAAATATAGAAATAAAGCGTGTATTCATTTGCCCATGAATAGATAATAGTTGAATTATAAGAGAGGTTAAGATAGTATGGCATTAAATCAAAGTTTTTTTAGTCGCGCGAAAAAAGTATTTATCGTGCTAATGATCATAGGCGTCATCGCCAGTTTGCTTTCATTTTTCCTCCTTCCAGATAATTATGCTAAGCTCTTTGGTGTCGGTATTCTGGTGCTAACTGCTAATGTTGGCTTGATGTATCTTTTTGTAAGAATAAATGACAATAGACGTCCTAGATACCGAGATAAAAAAGAGGATAAGAGATTTGACTTTAGGAAATAATAACATTGATGTTTCACAGAATAAATTGACTTTAGAAAGATGAGAAAGATTAGTCCCTTACAGGTTGCTCGTGCCAAATATGAGCCTAAGGTACCTTATGCCCTTCGAGGTAATGTTAGTGTCGTGGAGGGTGAAGTCACCGTATCGGTTGATGATCAAAAAGAGATTCAGGATCTTTTCCCAAATACGTATGGATTACCTGTCATTCGTTTTGCTGAAAGCCCTAATAAGTCTGTATCAGAGCCAATGAATGTAGGTGTGATTCTATCCGGAGGACAAGCACCTGGTGGGCATAATGTCATTGCAGGTATCTTTGATGGTATTAAAGCGATTCATCCAGAGAGCCGTCTTTATGGATTCCTTATGGGGCCTGCAGGTCTGATTGATCATAAGTATATTGAATTAACTGGTGATATCATTGATGAATATCGAAACACTGGGGGATTTGATATTATTGGATCAGGAAGAACTAAGTTGGAGAAGGAAGAACAGTTCGATAAGGGATTGGCTATCTTGCGAGAGTTGAGCATTAGAGCTCTAGTTATCATCGGTGGCGATGACTCAAATACCAATGCTTGTGTTTTGGCAGAGTATTATAAGTCTATCGATGCAGGCGTTCAAGTAATAGGCTGCCCAAAGACAATTGATGGAGACCTTAAGAATGAGCAGATAGAGACCTCTTTTGGTTTTGATACCGCTACTAAGGTCTATTCCGAACTGATCGGTAACATACAAAGAGACTGTAACTCGGCTCGAAAATATTGGCACTTCATAAAACTGATGGGGCGTTCTGCCTCTCATATCGCCCTTGAGTGTGCTCTCCAGACTCAGCCTAATATCTGTCTTATTTCTGAGGAGGTACAAGAGAAGCAACAAAGCTTAGATGACATTGTTACATATATTGCGGAGATTGTTGCTAAGCGAGCAGCGAAGGGTTGTAATTTTGGTACTGTACTTGTACCAGAAGGGCTAATAGAGTTCATTCCTGCTATGAATGCTTTGATTTCTGAGTTGAATGACCTCTTGGCAAAAGAGGGAGATCGTTTTACTCAATTATCTAAGGATGAGCAGAGATCATTTATAATCCGCATGCTCTCTGGGGATAATAGTAAGGTGTATGCTTCTCTTCCTGAAGATGTAGCAAGACAGCTGACCCTCGATAGAGACCCTCATGGCAACGTGCAAGTTTCATTGATAGAGACTGAGAAATTACTAGCTGAGATGGTGGGAAGTAAGCTAAAAGAGTGGAAGGCTGAGGGTAAGTATGATGGTAAGTTCTCTACACAGCGACACTTCTTTGGCTACGAAGGTAGGTGTGCAGCTCCATCTAATTATGATGCCGATTACTGCTACAGTATCGGCTACACAGCGGCAGAACTGATTGCTAGTGGAAAAACAGGCTATATGAGTTCCGTCCGTAATACGTCTAGACCTGCTGCGGAGTGGATCGCTGGAGGTATTCCTATTACGATGATGATGAATATGGAACGTCGTCATGGAGAGATGAAGCCAGTGATTCGTAAGGCGTTGGTTGAACTAGATGGTGCACCGTTCCAAATGTTTGCAAAGCATCGCGATGACTGGGCTATAGAGACACGATATGTGTACCCTGGTCCTATTCAATATTTTGGACCAAGTGAGGTCTGTGATCAGCCCACAATAACCCTGACATTAGAGCAGGAAAAATAGTATAAACCACATACCTATACAGGGCGAGAAAGAGGGTGATGAACCCTCTTTTTCGTAAGGTGGTATATCTGTACAATAATTGGTACTTTTACAGATAGATTATGTGTATAAGGAATAGAAATTAATGACAATATATAGATTAAATAAGACCTATGAAGTTTTCGGTATTAAGTGATTATCTTAAGGATCACCTCGATGTGGTTAACCGCGTGATATCCAATAAGAGTCAGCTCTCCATTATGGAGTATGTCCTTTTTGAAATAGAGGGTAATAAAGTGAAGTTGACAGCCACTGATGGGGAGACCCGGATGCTGACTTCTATGGAGTTGGAAAGTAAGGATGGGGATGACATCTCTTTTTGCGTTCGTGCAAAGCAGTTGCTTGACCCATTGAAAGAGATTCCTAACTTAGTGATGTCTTTTGAGATAGATATGGAGAAGCTTATCCTTGAGGCTAATTATGGAATGGGAAGCTTCTCTTTTCCTCTTCTTCAGGGTAGTGAATTTCCAAATAGTGAAGCTTTGACATCCGAATCTGTGAAGATTGAAATGCCTGTCTCCACGTTTGCGGAGGGATTGGAAAGTACTATCTATGCGGCGAGTGTAGAGGAGATACGTCCAGTGATGACGGGAGTGCATTTGGATATTCGTCCAGAGCATCTTTCTTTCGTTGCTACGAATGGCTTCTTATTGGCACTCTATCGTCATTCGGCTCTTGATCTTGGTGTCACAGAGCGAACACAGGTAACGATCCAACGCAAGCCAGCGGATTTGCTGCGTTCACTTTTTGCTAGAGCTAATGAAGATGAGATGTTGACTGTCGAGATTTTCCATAACTATGCCGTCTTTAGAAGTCCATCTATGGAGTTGCAATGTAGGTTGTTAGAGGGAAAATATCCTAATTATGAGACCGTCATTCCAACCGATAATGATAAGGTGATGGAGGCTGATCGTCTGCAGTTGCTATCTGCTACTACTCGTGTTAAGGTTTTTGCTGATAAGGGAATGCAACTAGTGAGTTTTGACTACAGTCCACAGCAATTGACGCTCAAAGCTAGTGACTCCGACTTCAGTACGAGTGCTGAGGAGTCTGTGCCAGTTTCTTTCTCTGCAGAGTCTGCACGCTTTTCATTCCGTGCAGATCACGTTATCCAGATATTGCGTGCATTGCCGACCCAGAATATCTCGATGAAAATAGGAGATAGTGCTAGGGCTGCATTGCTTTCACCAATTGGCGGTGAGGTCGGTGTGGAGATAACCGTAGCGATGATGCCTTTAATGTTTTAGTAAAATATCTAACTGACAATTTTTAATGATGCTTCAATTAGAGCGACCAATAGTTTTTTTTGATTTAGAGACTACTGGTCTAGATATATCAAACGATCGAATCGTGGAAATCTCTTTACTAAAGGTTTTTCCTGATAATAGTGAGGAGATGTTACACACATTAATTAATCCTGAAATGCCGATACCAGCAAGCTCTACAGAGGTGCATAAAATCAGCAATGAGATGGTGGCAGATAAGCCTACCTTTAGAGATATGGCTAAGCGTATTGCTGCCTTTATTGAGAATTGTGACTTGGGTGGCTATAATTGTATTCGTTTTGATATACCTTTGCTAGCGGAGGAGTTTCATCGTGTTGAGGTACCGATTGATCTTAAAGCTAGTCGGAAAGTGATCGATGCACAGGTTATTTTTCACAAGAAAGAAGCGAGGACGTTATCCGCAGCTTATAAATTCTATTGTGGTAAGGATTTAGAGGGTGCTCATGCCGCAGATGTAGATACTAGAGCTACTTATGAGGTGTTACTGGGTCAGTTAGAGATGTATGATGACTTGCCTAAGGATGTTGAGGCATTGGGAGCATTTACACGAATGAATGATAATGTGGACTTCGCTGGTCGTATGATTTATGATAAGGATGGTGAAGTGCGTTTTAATTTCGGAAAGTATAAGGGTCAGTTAGTAAAGGATGTATTACGCAATAACCAAGGTTATTATGAGTGGATGATGCAAAGCAACTTCCCTCATGATACTAAGTTAGAGCTGACGCGAATTAAGATTAGTGTCGAATCAAATTAATCATAGAGTAGGGACCAAGTTATGAAGAATCTTGAGGGTAAAAATATAGTGGTTGGTGTTACGGGTAGTATTGCGGCATATAAGAGTGCCCAGTTAGTACGGTTGTTCGTGAAGGCTGGGGCAAATGTCCAGGTCGTCATGACCCCAGCAGCCACAGAGTTTATAACACCCCTGACCCTCTCAACCTTGTCAGGAAAGCCTGTTCTTTGGAAGTTTTTTGAGGAACGTACAGGTTCGTGGAATAGTCATGTAGATCTAGGAGTCTGGGCGGACGCGTTTGTTATAGCACCTGCGACTGCTGCTACTCTAGGGAAGATGACTCATGGTATTGCTGATAATTTATTAGTGACCACATATCTATCCTGTCGTGCTCAAGTGTTCATCGCACCAGCAATGGATCTAGACATGTTTGCTCACCCATCCACGACCCTTTCTATTCAGCAGTTGGCTGAATGGGGTGCTATAGTTGTGGAGCCTAGCGTTGGAGAGCTTGCAAGCCATCTAATCGGTAAGGGCCGTATGGCTGAGCCAGAGGAGATCTTCGAAGCCGTCGCTGATTATCTGCAACCAGAGTATCAACAGACCCTGCAAGGGGTAGAGTTTATGATTACCTCAGGTCCTACGTACGAAAAGATTGATCCTGTCCGATTCATTGGTAACTACTCTACTGGTAAGATGGGCTTAGCTTTGGCTGAGGTAGCTGCCGAACGAGGTGCTTCTGTTCATTTCATCTCTGGTCCTGTGGACCACCTCCCTAAGGGCAAAAATATCAAGATTGTTAAGGTGGAAAGTGCTGATGAGATGCTTCAGGAGTGCAATAAGATAGAAGGAGCCTACGAGGTGGCTATCTTCTGTGCCGCTGTGGCTGACTATAGAGTAGCTACACGTTCGGAGCATAAGATCAAAAGAGAGGAGCAGGGAGCTATGTCATTAGATCTGATTCCCAACCCAGATATTGCCGCTACATTAGGTGAAGAAAAACGAGATGAGCAGATCCATGTAGGCTTTGCCTTGGAGACTAACTTGACAAGAGTCGGAGTTTTGGATAAGATGGATCGCAAGAATTTTGATTTTATCATTGCCAATTCTCTACAGGATGATGGTGCTGGATTTGGTGGCGAGACTAATAAGGTGACGATTTTTGATCGATTGGGTAAGGAGGAAACGTCCTTGCCTTTGATGAGTAAAAGAGAAGTTGCTGAGAAGATTATAGATAGGATAGAAGATTTACTGGAGGGAAGATGAAAAAGGGCTGTTTGCTATTGGTCCTGATTGCTTTGGTCTCAATTCATGGGAAAGCTCAATCTATATTCGAGCCAGAGGTGGTCATTAATACTTCTGGCGTAGGTGATGGAGCGACTCGTGACCTTGCGGAGCTTGAGACACAGTTAGAAGAACTTTTAGTTAATTACTCTCCAGAGATTTATCTCACTGAGGTTCCTAAGAATCCTATTCGTCTTTTTGTACTATTGAATGTCAACTCCGGCGATGGTGTGGAGTTTATCGCCGATATGGAGATGGTGATGTACCGTCCTATATTTGGAGAAGAGCGAGAGTCTATAGTCTTCATAACAAGTCAGAGAGAGCTGAGATTTCGTTTCCAAAAAGAGTTCAATCGGGGAGGATTAGGGAGGTCATTACCAGAAGACCCCTTACAAGCGAGGATTTATTATTATGCGACATTAGGTCTGCTGTACTATTATGATAGTTTCTCTATATATGGAGGCACCCCATTTCTAGATTATTTAGAAAAAGAACAGGGCCATTTTGAGCAGGTCATGTCCAATTCATATCAGTCGCTAAGTCAGACGAACACCCGTGATGATAGATACCTCTCAGAATTAAAAAGTGAATGGGGTGAGAAATTTAGAGAATTGTGGTACATCTATCACAGGACGGGATTGGATGCAGAAGATGATTCCAAATACGGACAATCTTTGTATTCTGTTTTAATGGGACTTAAGGCTCTTCGCGAAGCAAATAGATCGCTGAGTTTCTTTCAGTTTTTCTCTGATACCAAGCAAGGAGAGATACGTCATTATTTTTTGGAAAGCAAAGCCACGACACACGATGATGCAAAGAGGCTTGTTGATGAACTTTACCCAAACCTATTAAGTAGATTATGATCAAAAGATTATATATCAAGAATTTTATACTCATAAAGGAAATCTCTCTTGATTTACTAGATGGCTTCAGTGCCATAACAGGCGAGACAGGTGCTGGTAAATCCATCTTAGTCGGTGCTATTGGCTTAATATTAGGCAGTAGGGCTGATAGCAAGAGTGTCCGAGAGGGAGCAACAAAGGCGATTATAGAGGCTGAGTTTTTGACGGATGGAATAGAAGGACTTAAGGAGCTGTTTGAGAGTGAGGCTCTAGATTACGATAGTACTTGTATCTTACGTCGAGAGGTTTTGAGTAGCGGTAAGAGTCGTGCCTTTGTGAATGATACTCCAGTTACACTCTCTACTCTTAGAGCGATTGGGGAGCGACTGGTAGATATTCATTCGCAGCATCATAACATGCTAATTGGCGAAGAGGTGTATCAAATGGGTGTGTTGGATACACTGGCAAATAATGCGAATCTACTGCACAGGTATTCTGCTGCTTATGAAGAATATTGTGCTGCACTAAGACAGCTAAAGAGTGAAACCAAAAGGTTAGAGGAACAGAAGAAGGAGGAAGATTATCTTACTTTTCAATATAAACAGTTGGATGACGCACACCTCAAGTCGGGTGAATGGACTCAGCTCGAGGAGCGACAAGCGATGGCTACTCATGGACAAGAGATCAATGAAGCTTTGAGGTTTTTAGCATCATTTGACAGTGCTGCTACTGAAGAGCAGCCGTCTGTTAGTGAACAGATCAGCAGTGCTGTGAAGATGTTAGATCGTGTTTCTGAGCACTATTCTCAGGCAGCTGAATTACATGAGCGGTTGTCTAGCCTCAGCGTAGAGCTCTCAGATATCATCAGAGAAGCAGACTCCCTACTAGATGGAGTGGATGTTGATCCGCAGGAGCTTGAGCAACTAGAGGCAAGATTAGACCTCCTACAAGGTTTGCTCTTTAAGCACAACCTCACAGAGTTTGATGAGTTGATAGCCCTTCGTGAGAGATATGCAGCACAACTAGCTGAGATAAGTGATTCTGATTACCACCTTAATGAATTGGAAAAAGAGGTCAACGAGAGGAAGCAGGAAGCCTTAAGCTTAGCTAAGTCTCTCAGTGAGTCTCGTGAGAAAGCAGCCGAAGATATGTTGCCCATCCTACATGAGTTAATGAAGGAGCTCGGCATAGCGGGTGCTACATTTAAGGTTGAGCGAACCGACTTGCCTCAATTAGATGAGTTTGGTATCGATCGAATACAATTTTTATTTGCTACCAATAAGCAGACCACTCTACAGCCTATCAAAGAGATTGCATCAGGTGGCGAGATATCTCGTTTTATGTTAGCCCTTAAGAGCATTATAGCAGCTCATAGAGTGCTCCCAACAGTTATATTTGATGAGATAGACACAGGTGTCAGCGGTGAAGTGGCTGAGAAGTTAGGACGAGTCATGAAGCGATTGAGCCGTCATATCCAAGTCCTCTCTATAACGCATTTGCCACAGATAGCAGCTCTAGCTGATCATCAATTGGTGGTGGCAAAAGTAGAGGAGACAGACGGTTACGTCACAGGTATTAAGGAAGTTAGAGGAGAAGAGAGAGTAAAAGAATTAGCCTCTATGCTAAGCGGTGCAGAGCTTACTGATGCAGCGATGGCTAATGCTAAAGAGTTACTGACAAAGAATAATAAAGTAAAATGATAAGAAACGATGAAATGATCTTCGGTATTCATGCTGTGCGAGAAGCCCTCCAAGCAGGCGAAGATATTGACCATATATATGTGAAGCGAGAGACGAATAGTGCTCTGATGTCAGAGTTGTTAGAGGCCTTAGGAGAGCAACGTGTCCCCATTCGTAAAGTCCCTATGGAGAAGTTGAATAGACTCACAAGAAAGAACCATCAGGGGATTGTTGCGATCAAAGCAGCGACTACCTACTATAGGTTAGAGCAAGTCATTCCAGCTCTTTATGACGCAGGCAGAGAGCCTTTTATTGTTGTGCTTGACGGTATAACAGATGTCCGAAACTTCGGAGCTATCGCTCGTACATGTGAATGTGCAGGGGTCGATGCGATAGTTATCTTTGAGCAGAATTCCGTTTCTGTTACCTCTGATGCAGTCAAAACCTCGGCGGGAGCTCTCTCTCGGATTGCTGTTTGTCGTGAGCGTTCGGTAGATAAAGCCCTAGATTACCTCAAGCAAAGTGGCGTTCAATTGGTTGGTGCTACAGAGAAAGCCTCTGATCTAATGTACGACAATAAGCTCAGAGCTCCTATTGCTTTGGTTATGGGTGCAGAGGATAGTGGACTTTCGGAGTATGCCTTAAGGCAATGCGACCATCTGGTGAGGATCCCCTTGTATGGTGATATTGGCTCCCTGAACGTGTCTGTCGCCTCTGGTATTTTGCTCTATGAAATAATCAGACAAAAAAGAAATAATTAATATCCTATTTAATAATCTTTTAAAAAACAATTTATTATGAAAGAAGTTATCAATACACCTAAAGGACCAGCTGCAGTAGGTCCATATTCACAAGCTGTCTGTGCTAATGGTTTTTGCTATGTGTCTGGTCAGTTAGGCCTAGATCCAGCGACTGGCGACTTTGCGTCAAAAGACGTTGTCGGTCAGGCAGAGCAGATGATGCAGAACGTTATCAATATTTTAGCTGCTAAGAACATAACCTTAGAAAATGTAGTAAAGACTACTGTTTTCTTGACAGATATCAATGATTTTGCTGCGGTGAATGAAGTTTACGCAAAGCACTTCAACGCACCATATCCAGCACGCAGTGCATTCCAGATCTGTGCTCTTCCTAAGGGCGGTTTGGTAGAGATGGAAGTTATTGCAGCGATGTAATCAGTGACTTTCTCAATAAAAGTAGAGCGGACACACCAAATGGTATGTCCGCTCTACTTTTATATAAGATTCTGGCTTAGAAAAGAGGAAGCCAATGGGTGTAAGAGAAGTCCATTGGGTGAGGAAGAAGTGGGTGAGTAGGTGCGATACGTATCGCTACCTTGTGGTCCCCAGGGTTGTCCACAATGATATCCATCAGATAGGTCCTACGGCTTCCTTCTTGCTCAATCAATTTGAAAGGATAGTTAAAGGCGTGTACCTTTTCTCCTGTCTTAGGATCCTCTTCGGTAACTACCAGTTCTATTTTCAGTTCTGTTTCCAATCCATTCATCTCCAAAGTGAGTTTTGTCTGGAATGTTTCGCCGACCTCGAAGGCTCTATTCTGTACAGATTGGTTACTCTTCAATTCAATCGTTTCGAGCTTATCCCAATTCATGGCGACATGATTTTTCCATGCAACAATCTCATCAACGGCCTTATAGTTATCCGCACTTAATTGTTTGCTCCTCTTTGCCAAAGGATTATAGAAGCGAGCAATGTAATCGTCTATCATTCTTCTCATCGTGAAGCGTGGGAAGATTTCAGCCATTGACTTCTTAATCATCTTAACCCAGCCAGTCGAGTACTCGTGACCATCATGGCGATCAAAGAATAATGGGATTAACTCATCCTCAAGGATATTGTAGATGGTTACCGCATCTAGTTCATCTTGTAGGCTTTGGTCTTGGTAGGTACGCTTATCCGTAATGGCCCATCCGCCACCTTCCACATATCCTTCATACCACCAGCCATCTAAGACTGACAAGTTGAGAGCTCCATTCATCACCGCTTTCATGCCCGATGTTCCAGAAGCTTCCAATGGGCGTGTAGGCGTATTAAGCCATACGTCCACTCCCGCGATGAGACGTTGAGCGACACGGATGTCATAATTTTCTAGGAAAAGAATCTTCCCTCTAAATTCTGGTCTCTTAGAGATTTCATGGATATGCTTGATTAGCCCTTGACCGCCCCCATCTGCAGGGTGTGCTTTTCCTGTGAAGAAAAACTGTACTGGGTACTTAGGGTTATTCACTATTTTATTCAGTCTCTCTAGATCAGTAAAGAGTAGGTGAGCCCTCTTGTAAGTTGCAAACCGACGTCCGAAGCCAATGATCAAGGCATTAGGGTTCAGGGCCTCCAATGTCTCAATGATAGATGAAGGGTCACTACCTTCCTTACTTAGGCTTATTTTATACCGTTTGCGAAGATATCGTAGCATACGCTCTTTCATCTCCTTACGCATGTTCCATATCTCTTGGTCAGGTACATTCATCAGCTTCTGCATCACATCAGTATTTGCCTGATCTCTCATGAAATCATCAGAGACATACTTTTTCATGAAGGGCACCCACTTGTGTGCCATCCATGTAGGCATGTGTACCCCATTAGTTACGTACCCCACGTGTAGTTCGTCAGGAAAGTAACCTTTCCATACAGGAGCGAACATCTTTTGAGATACCTTGCCATGTAGGAAGCTAACACCATTAGCTTCTTGACAAGTATTCAGAGCCAATACACTCATAGAGAACTTTTCATGACTACCTGGGTTCTCTCGCCCTAAGTCTATTAGTTCTTGGAATGAAATCCCCAGTTTGGCAGCATAGTGACTCATGTATTTACTAAATAGCCCCTCCTCAAAGTAATCATGACCAGCGGGTACAGGAGTATGTACAGTATATAGAGCTGAGGCTCTAACTATCTCAATGGCGTGATCAAAGTCCATGCCCTCTGCTACTAACTGAGCGATTCGCTCCACATTAATAAGAGCAGCGTGTCCTTCATTGCAATGATAGATATCCTTCTTGATTCCAAGCTTTTTGAGCAGGAGGATACCTCCGATCCCAAGCATGTACTCCTGTTTCATACGGTTTTCCCAATCACCACCATATAATTGATGAGTGATGAATCGATCCCAATCGCTATTGAGCGAAAGGTCCGTGTCCATAAGATAGAGTGGCACACGTCCAACATTTATCTTCCAAATATAACTATAGACGATATGATCTCTAAATGGAACCTCCAGTATCATAGGGCTACCATCTTCATTGAATAGCTGCTCCCCAGGTATATTATTGAAGTTTTGGGGTTCATATTTAGCTACCTGTTGCCCATCAGGTGTGATACTTTGTTCAAAGTACCCTTCTCTGTATAAGAAACCAACACCTACCATATCCACGCGAGAGTCACTCGCCTCTTTCAGATAATCACCGGCCAATACGCCTAAGCCACCAGAGTATATCTTAAGGACGTTCGTCAGCCCATACTCCATGCTAAAGTAAGCAACACTAGGGGCATCAGTACGAGCAGGTTCATTCATGTAGTGACTGAATTTTTCGTATATGGTATCCAGATCATTAAGAAAATCCTCATCAGCTTGTAGCTCCTCCTGCCTTTTCTTTGTTAGTTTGGCCAGTAACATTACAGGATTTCCCTTGGATAATTCCCAAGTGTCAGGGTCAATCTTTTCAAAAAGGCTCCTAGCCTCGTAGTTCCCAACCCACCATAGGTTGTTGGCAAGTTCTTCTAGCTTAGATAACCTCTCTGGCAACTTCGAAAAAGTGTATATATTATGCCACGTGGGTTCATTTGTTTTCTTACTTTTAATCATCTTTCTTTTATAGTTTTTTGAAAATACATTTCAGTCTTTCGTCTAAAAACACAACTGTAAACTTACCAATTATATACGACAAAAGTACTTTTTGTATTATGAAGATTATGCTATTTTTAGCATACTATGCTACTGCGTAGCTACTTATTTATTCTTACCTACTATTGCTGAGGTTAAGTATTAATAGTAAATTGCGAGTTAGTATAAAAAAGAACATCTCGATATAATACCACATGAAAATTATTCATACCGCAGACTGGCATATCGGTGGTGAACTGTATGGTCACGACCGTACAGCAGATCATATCTCTTTCTTTGAGCAACTTGCCAGCCTCCTCTCTTCTGAGCAACCTGATGCGTTGGTAGTGAGTGGAGACATCTACGACCGAGTGCTACCAACTCATGCTGCACAGAAGCTTTATATTGATACGATTCTGATGCTTCATAGTGCGAGTCCTAGCACAGAGATCGTCATTATTTCAGGAAATCATGATAGTGCTTCTCGCCTAGAGTTGACACGACCCTTGTGGTCCCACTTTAATGTCCATGTCATAGGATTTATAGAGCGAGATGGCGAAGAGGTGAATCGTGAAAAGCATTTCATTACGATACCTAATAAAGGACATATTATAGCCCTCCCCTTTGTTTATCCACATGCTTACCCCCCTACGGAGGACAAAACAGATGATCGTCAGAGGGCTTATGTGACCTCTCTCTTAGACATCGTTAAGGAACGGAATAGTGATGGATTGCCTATTGTGCTCATGGCTCATACCGCTGTGGCAGGAAGTGATTTTATGGGACATAAGGAGCATGATATCTCTTTGGATGATGAGCAACGTAGTATTGTCGGAAATATTGAGGTCGTCACCTTTGAGGAGTTTGGTACAGGCTATGATTATCTAGCCCTGGGGCATATCCATAGACCACAGGAGATTAGAGGAAGTGGCGGCCGTGCTTATTATTCAGGCTCCCCATTTGCGATAGGTTTTGATGAAATCTTTCCACACTCTGTCAATCTTGTGGACGTTCAGCATGATCAGGAACCACTTGTGAAACGAATCCCTATTCATCCAGCACGTCGGTTGGTTACGCTACCGGATCATCCAGCATCTCTTGATGAAGTTATCCAAGCGATTGATAGTGAATTAGATCCTGATGAAGAAGTTTTTGTCCGTATTAATCTGGGAGTCGAAGGTATGGTTCCGGTAGGTGCTGAGGCTAGGATTATGGAGGCCTTGAAGTCTAGACCTCATGCTATTTTTTGTACTATAAAGTATACAAATACTATGGAAGCGGTTGATAATCAACGAGATCAGATAGAGATGTATGAGAGTGTGAGAGATAACGACCCTATAGAGATAGCCCTCGCCTATATGTCTGGAAAAGTAAATGAGGAGATGAAGGAGGAGTATAAAAGTATGATTGAGAGCCTGTGGCAAGAGATCATTAGAGCAGAGTAGTTATGAGGTATATCAGATTAAAGATTAAGAATCTTCTTACTATTGAGTCCGCAGAGATAGACTTTGAGCATGGTGTATTGGCTGGAGAGCCCCTTTTTCTGATTACAGGAGAAACGGGTTCGGGTAAGTCCACCATTTTGGATGCCATTACACTCTCTCTTTATGGTCAAGCACCTAGAATGACTCGCATCACCTCATCAGAGAAATATAGCTCTGAGGTGGATGATGAAGTAAATGTCAATGATGTCCGTCAGCTTATGAGGCGTCATACGGGAGAGGCCGAGACCGTCCTTTATTTTGAAGGAAACGATGGCAAGCCGTATGCCGCTTCGTGGAGTGTCAGACGTGCGAGGAAGAGGGTCGATGGAAATCTTCAAAGTGCTGTAAATACTATTACTGATTTACAGAGTGGGAGGGTCATTGAGAAGAAAAAAGAATTTGAAGAGGCCATTCAGGAGGTGATAGGGCTGACTTACACGCAATTTTGTCGCACTTCTCTCCTTGCACAGGGTGAGTTTACCAGATTCTTAATCAGTAAACCTGATGAAAAGGCTGAAATCTTGGAAAAGTTGACTGGGACCGAGATTTATTCTCAGATCGGGATCCGAATCTTTGAAGAGAAACGGGATATGCAAAATAAGTATGATCGCAAAAAGGATGAACTAGCAGGAATCACACTACTCACTGAAGAAGAGATTGATCAGATCACTGAGCAGCAGACGGAAATAGCCCAAAATATAAACCTCCAAAAAAGTGAACTGCAGAGGGTGCAGAAAGCTAAAAAATTGCTAGAGGACATCACCGCCGCTTCCAAACGTATTGGGGAGATTTCTTCTCAGGTCAAGGAACTAGAAAATCTGATGGCGGAGGTTGATTATAAAGAAAATCAGAAGCTTATTTATGACTTTAAGCAAAGTCATGAGGCTAGAAGTGCTTACATGCAGCTCAATAAGAGTCGTAGAGAGCTTACACGCTTGGAAAACAAGGAGACGGACTTCTGTAGAAATTATGCGTCTGCACTAGGGCAAAAAGCGACTGGACTAAACCTCTTGAAGACTTTGAAGGAGCGAGAGGAGAGCTTAAAGGCTCAAGAGAAAGAGCTGACTCCATTCTCTCAGATGTTTGAGGAGAAGTCATTGGTGCTAAAGAATCTAGAGACTTTGGCGAACATGCGTAAGGATTATCAGCAGCATCTGGATAGAGAGAAAGCTTTACAAAATGAGCAGAAAAAGTTGCAAGAGCTAGAGAAGTCGCTATTGGTAGAAAAGGAAGATGATAAAGCGACTCTAAAATCTATACAGAAAGAGATAGAACACCGTCAGAAGGAGATTAAGGACATGGATCAGACGTCCTTGATTACTCGGATCAATGTGATCGCTACTGCAATATCCAACATCGGAGCACTCTCAAAAATTTATAATTCCAGATCTCAGTCTGAGAGCGAGCTAGAGAAGGCTAAGAGCCAACTTTCCGATAACGAACAGCAGTTGACTAAGCATAAATCGGATTTCGTAGAGGTGGAGCAAGAAGAGAAACGTACACATAGTGCCTACGAAACCGCTCGATGGATGAGTCATGAAGTTGTGAAGAATATTCGTGCCTCGCTTCAAGAGGGCGATACCTGCCCCGTTTGTGGACAGAGTATTGAGTCGCACATACTTGAGCAATCAATGGACACCCCACTTCAAACGCTTAAGGATGCTTGGGATAAGGCACTTAGTAATAAAGAGAGACTAATGCACTCTATCACGCAATATGAGAGTAATATAAAATATCTCGGAAAGACAATCTCTGAGCTAAGAGAGAAAATTCAGCAGCTCAAGCAGGAACAAGAGGAAATCTTATCGACATCATTTACGGAGCCTTGGCCTGAGGATACGGAGCAGCTCTCACAATGGAAAAGACAGTTGTCTGAGGAGCGAGAGGGACTGACCAAGCAGCAGGAGGTCATTACACGACTTCAAAAAGAGCTCGAAGAGTGGCAGACTAAGGAAAGCCAACAAAATAAAAGGATTACAGAGCTTACCGATCGTGCACATCAATGTGAGATGAAGAGCCAGTCCAATACGGAACAGATGAAGATGGTGGCGGAGCAGCTGGAGAAGGACTCTTTGGGGATAAAGGACAGTACCGATGTTCTTACCCTGATGATCCCTTATGATGATGTCGCTCAAAAGTTGGATGAGGACCCCAATATCCTTTCTCAAAGGATCACTAAGGATGCTAAAAGATACAAGGAAGTAACCGATCAGCTACAAATGATCTCACAGCAGATGATAAAGATGGATGAGGCTTTGGCAGAGATAGGAGAAATTCAGAAAGCTATCATTCATCTCTATGAAAAGTGGGAGGCTGTAAAGGCGATCGATACTCCATACCGCGAGGATACAGTGAAGGTATGGCAAACTCTCTCAACTGATATTACGATGTGGCATAGGGATGTAGAGAAGGAGCGTGAGCAGCTGCACAATTTAGAGAAGGAGCTAACGGAAGCGCTTACTGAGACTCCAGATCTCGACATCGACCGCATTGTCGTTCTGTCTGGTTATCATTCTGAGGATGTTAAGGCTATCGAAAAAGAGCAGTCTGAGGTTCAGAGCCGTAAAACAAGCTTGGAAGGACAGCTTAGTGAGGCTACCTTGACAAGACAATCGTTAGAGTCCGAAAGAGAGGAAATGAAGGTCTCAGCTACGATAGATGAAATGGCAGAATCCATTGATTCCTTAGACGCAAGGATACAGACGTTGATTGGGCGTCAGACGGAGCTTAGTTATAAGCTTAAGGAAGATGAGAAACATAGAGCTGATAGGCATATTCAGATGGAGGAGCTGCGAGCTCTAGAAGTAGAGTTGGAGAAGTGGACTAATCTTTCTGAACTCTTTGGGGACTCAACAGGCAAAAAGTTTAGAAGCATCGCACAGAGTTATATCCTAGCACACATCTTACGCCTAGCTAATGACGATCTTCAGCGTTTTTCTGATCGATATGTACTGACCTGCTCTCCCGGCTCTCTTGCTATTTTAGTGACCGATGCCGAACGGGGATTCACGCCTCAGTCTATTAATGTACTCTCAGGTGGTGAAGGTTTCATGGTCTCGCTAGCCCTCTCACTGGCTCTCTCACGTATGGGAGCTGGCAAACAAAACTTTGACATGCTTTTTATAGACGAAGGTTTTGGAACCCTAGATGCAGAGTGCCTCAGTATGGTCATGAACACGCTCGAAACACTCTCCTCAGGCCGACGTGTGGGTATTATTAGTCACGTCCCGGAACTAAAAGAGCGGATCCCGACTCAGATACAGTTAAAGCGAATAGATATGACGCGAAGCACCGTCAAAGTCACTAGAGTAGAAAATAGTAGAGGTTAGACGTCTAAAAGAGATTGCTAATGAAGTAAATGAACGAATAAAAAGGCGACAATCTCTCTAGTCAAGAGGTATCACCTTGGAGACATCTTACTAGGATGTAAGCTATTTACAACAAACCTATTATGTAGGAATGATGAGCTCCCGAAAGGCTTTGATACAGAGTGATAAATATTGATTAGGAGGCCGTTGTTAAGATGGTTTTACCTGACAAATAATAGCTGGTATGATTTTAGTTATATGAAAGAAAAACTTATCCTATAGGAAACATATTTTTTTCCTATGAGAAGGAGATTCGTTTCCTATAGGATGATTTTTATGCCCCTTTCAAGAGATACGCTGTAGGAGTGAGCCACTCAAGTTATCAGCTGTTTCTGGCTGATATAATGATTAAAGCATGATACATTAACGCGTGCTGACGTAAGGTGTTGAGGATAGCTCATAATTACACCCGTCGTGCATGGAGAGGCTAATGAGTGCCGTGTAGTGGTAATATTCTTTAATTCGAGCTAATAGATATTAAGTTTTATGACGATCTTTCCTAAAGAGGTCTTACTTTTAGTAGTATTTATGGCTGGTTTTATCGATATATAGCTGGTAGTTAGAAGTTTAACCTAGTTTCTAATCTTTAGGGTGCGGGTATATGCGTTTTTTCCCTTATATTTGTCAATGATTTTGCCATTTCGCAAAAAAAATATGATGCAATACGATAGAATAAAAAGATCTCTGATTATAGTTAGCCTCATCATAGGCGTCTATAGTATGTTGAATGTTAATGGGGTAAAAGCCCAGGATATACAGTCAACACCGCTTTCACGCTTTGGGTATGGAACTATGCAAAATAGTGCCCCTGTATCATGGCGTGGAATGGGGGGCGTTGGAGTTGGTATGAATGATAAGAGGGTTATAAACTTTCTTAATCCAGCTGGATATGGTGCTACTGATTCACTTTCTTTTTTGATTGATGTCGGTGCTTCTGTAAATATGGGGCACTATAGGGATGGCGTCAATAAAAAAACAACCTTCTTAGGGGGCGTCGATTATATAGCGGTACAGATGCCACTGTATAAAAATCGCTTGGCTCTAAGTGCAGGCTTGGTTCCGATGTCCAATGTTGGGTATGGATTGACCACAGAGGTGGACCTTGAAGGCGAGGATGGCTTTAGCAAATTCCAACAACGATATACTGGTAAGGGGTCGCTTCAGTCTGTGTATCTAGGTCTAGGTGGTCGTCTTTGGGATAATCTATATCTAGGTGTGAATGGACGCTATATGTTTGGTTCGGTTACTAATATCGTACACCTTATACCAAATACGAACTCTTTGGCACAGACTTACACTGAGAATTCACTGAGATTAAGAGATTGGTCTTTTGATTTGGGTGCTCAGTATAAATTTAAGATGAAGAATAAACGTCAGGATGAGGTCATCATCGGTCTGACATATACGCCGAAGTTGCCTATTAAGCCAGAACTTTTTTACTTTGAAAATCGTAATTTTGGCTCTCAGAATAAACCAGAGATTACTGATAAAAATATAACCGCAGATGCTTCTCTGCCACACAAGATTGCTGCTGGTCTTTCATGGAATATACCTAATAAGATGACATTGGCACTTGACTATGGGGTTGAGCTATGGAGCGGAGTGGATAATATCTTCGTTAATGACGGAGTGAAAATGCTGGATCGCCATCATGCTGCTTTGGGGATGGAGTTATTACCTGACTTGTATTCACGAAAATATTATGAAAAGATGAGCTATCGCTTTGGGATAAATTATAGCTCATCATATTTAGATCGCCCCGTAGTGGGAGGACTACATACTGTCGGTGCTTCTATAGGAATTGGAATGCCTGTCAATATGGTTGTTAGTGATCGGTTGTCAATGATTAACTTGACCCTAGAGTATAATAAGGATATATCCCCATTGAGCAAGAACTTTTCTCAAGACGTATTGAAGCTATCTCTTGGTATTAGCTTTAATGAGACATGGTTTAGAAAGTTGAAAATTTATTAATGGACTAAACGATTGCGATATTTGTTTATCCAATATACAGATAACCCAAGAAAGACGTGAGTATGTCTTAATGAGTTGGAACGAAAAATTTTAATATTAAATTAAAGAAAGAATATATCATGAAAAAAGGATTAATGCTACTTATGAGCTTTCTATTTGCCTTGACTGCTATGGCACAGACAGATGCAGATAACTCAGGTGCAAATATAGATTGCGCTAAGAACGTGTCGTACTTCACAGTACACGCTAAGTCGAAGAACTATCTAGATGCTTATAACTTCTGGAAAAAAGTGTATGACGCTTGCCCTCAAGAGTCAAAGAACATATATATATATGGTCCGGAGATCCTTAGATGGAAGATAGAGCAGGCTAAGACTCAGGAAGAGAAGATGGCTTTCTTGGACGAGCTTTTAGGTGTGTATGATAATCGCATCAAATATTTTGGTGATGACAAAAAGATCAGTAAGGACTATATCCTCGGAAGTAAAGTTCAGGATTATATGACTTACATGGGAAATGATACTGACTTCAATAAAATCTATGGCTGGTTGGAACCTGTCGTGAGTGAAATGAAGGAGAATACTGACCCATTTACTCTATCTCAGTTCGTGTATGCGTCTATGGCACGTATGTACAAGAATCAGGATTATAAGAGCCAGTATGTCGATGACCATCTAATGGTGGATAAGTACTTCGATATTCAGATCAGTAAGGCTAATGAAGCAGGTGATGCTAAGAAAGCTAAGACTATTGAACAGTATAAGAACGATGCTCAGACATTCTTTGCAAGTAGTGGTGCTGCAAGCTGTGAAATGATGGATAAGATTTATGGTCCTCAGCTTGATGGTAAGAAAAGTGATAAGGAATTTTTGGCGGGCGTGATCAAGGTCCTTCGTTCTGTAGGATGTACTGAAAGTGATGTGTACTTCACAGCCTCTGAGTATATGTATCAATTGGAGCCATCAGCTGGTGCTGCTCGTGGTATTGCTCTAAAGGCGTATAAAGATAAAAATTACGATCGTGCGATTAAATATTTCGAAGAAGCTATCTCTATGAGTGATGACTCAAGTGATATCGGGGAGTCATACTTTATGATGGCTGTGATTAACTATGAGCGAAATAGCTACTCTTCAGCACGTAACTTTGCTAATAAGGCAATGCAAGAGAAGAGTGGATTTGGAGCTCCTATGATCCTGATCGCTAAAATGTATGCAGATACTGCTAGAAGCATCTTCCCTGATGACCCTGTAAAGCAGAGAGTGGTTTACTGCCTAGTAGTGGACAAGCTAGAGCGTGCTAGAGCTATCGACCCAAGTGTCTCTGATGAGGCTTCAAGAAGTATTGCTAAGTTCCGTAGTCACTTCCCACGTAAGGAGGATGTCTTTATGCACCCAGATATTCAAGAGGGTGAGTCATTCTATATCGGAGGATGGATCGGGGAGAGTACTACTGTACGTACTATTAAATAAGAACTTGATCCGCTCAGTATATAAGATTTATGAGCGACATTTGTAAGAACTTTTTAGAACATAAAAGTTACGTAAAGGTGCTAGCACGCCCCAAGTCATTGGGGTGTGCTGTCATCTTTTTGTATATTATATGGTCGTTCATGGCTTGTAATCATCGGAAGGGGGATGTGCTAACTAGTGATATTGACTCACTTGAATACACCTCTCTCACTACTGGAGTAGAGACGCTCATCTCCGATAGCGGGATTACTAAGTATAAGTTGAATGCCGCTAAGTGGTATGTCTTTGATAAGCCCGAAGACAAATGGTATTTTCCTGAAGGACTATATGTTGAGCAGTTCGATACTCTCTTTAACATTCAAGCTTCTATAAAAGCTGATACCGCATATTATTATAGAGAGAGACAGTTATGGGAGCTAAAGGGCAATGTGGAGGTCTTGAATCGTGAGGGACAGCGTTTCTTTGGTCATTCACTTTTTTGGGATGAAAGTCTTCAGGAAGTTTATTCGCATGAGTATATCATGATAGAGCGTTCTTCAGGACAATTGATAGAGAGCGACTTTGGCTTCAAGAGTAATCAAAGCATGACGCGATATGAGTTGTACTCCTCTCATGGGCATTTTGATGTCGAAGATCAGCCTATGGTGGTAAATGATAGTACTGCGATGGCCAATGATAGTACGTCAGTGAAGCCCACTTCTGCGAATAGTGCAGATAACCTCGATTCAGTCTCTTCAAATAGTGATGATGAATCAAGGTTGAATAGTCCAACGAAGAAGGTTATCCGAAAAGTAGAAAGGAAAAAATATTTAGCTCCCGATTCGTTAATAAAGAAAAAGTAATGATTATGAAAACTCTATCTGAAATAGAAAAAAAGCTAGAGACCATTAAGAGAGTCTCAAATGTGTTTTTTACACTGAGTACCGTAGCTCTCCTATGTTATATCGTGCTTACGGTGATGACCTTTGGTGCTGATGTAGATGCGGCGATGATGTCGTCTAGACTTAATTTTATCCGAATAGCCTTTTTGCTCTTAGTGGTGATTTATATAATCATTGATTCGAGATATAAATTTTATTTGCGTAAGTCCACTCAGGCTGTTGTTCGTCAGGAGCAGGATTTGTCTTACCTAAAAGTACTCATAGACAGTTATAGTAGGAAGGTGAAGTGGAGCAAAAGGATCCAAATGGTTTGTTGGGTTATTATTATACTCTTTATTATATCTATATTCTATACGTCTGTATTGGAATTAGTGGATTCAGAAATGAAGACTGCAACCCTTTCTATGAGTATGACCTCGATTTCTATGTATGTGGTTATTTTGTGTAGTTCCTCTATATGGATCCACAGTCATTTGAAAGATAAGTTGAGAGCATTAGAAGACAAATATCATGGAAGATGATAGTATAAATATACAGAGTTGCGATTCAGCGTTGGGGCTAACCGCCATAAATATGATAGGAAAAGTAGATAATCTCTACCCAAAACAAGCAATGGCGTCAAGCCAAACTTATTTCAGAGTATAACCATGTTATATCTTGCCATCATACTGTGTGTCCTTTTCTCAGCTTTCTTTAGTATGAGCGAGATTAGCTTTGTTTCAGCCGATAGGTTGCAAGTAGAGCTGGATAAAAGTCAAGGAAGCACGGTCTCTAAGATCCAAGCTTATTTTTATAAGCGTATGGGTAAGTTTATTACTACGATTTTAATAGGGAATAATATTATAAACGTAGTGTATGGTCTCTGTTTCGCGATGGTACTAGAGGCCCCTCTATCCAAAGTTATTCCAAATGACTTTTTGGTCATGTTGATACAAACGATGATCTCTACGGCAATCGTTATCGTCTTTGGAGAGTATTTACCGAAGTCTATCGGTCAGCTTAAGCCAAATACTACGTTGAAGGTACTTTCTTTCCCTCTGATGATTATATATATACTACTTCTTCCCGTTACTATTCTAGTCTCCGCTCTGAGTAGTTTATCCTTTAAGATTTTGGGAGTCAAGAATGAGGAAGATACAGTACAGCCACTAAGTAAGGTGGACTTGGATTATTACATTGAGACCAATGTTACCCAGGAGGAAAAGGCATCCGAAGCTAAGATATTACAGAATGCAATAGAGTTCTCAGAAGTAAAGGTAAGGGATTGTTATATCCCACGTAATGAGATTAGGGCGGTGGATTCCGCTACTCCATTGGATGAGCTGATAGCCCTCTTTGATAAAACTGGCTACTCCAAGATCCTAGTATATAATGAAGATATAGATGATATTATTGGGTATATTCACGGTATCGAGATGTACAAGGTTGAGAGTGAAGGATCGTTGTGGCAGAATCATATTCATCCCACACTCTATGTGCCTGAGTCCTTAGGTGCTGATAGGATTATGAAGAAACTACTCAATGAGAAGATGAGCATCGCAGTCGTCGTGGATGAGCTTGGAGGGACGGCAGGCATCATTACTCTTGAAGATATTGTAGAGGAAATCTTTGGAGATATAGAGGATGAGCACGATACCAATAGGGTGGTGATGCGTCAAGTAGGGGAGCGTGAGTACATTATCTCTGGTCGTGCAGAGCTGGATACTCTGAATGAAAAGTTTGATCTGGACTTACCTGAAGATGAGGATTTCAAGACGATTGCAGGATTCATTCTCTACCATTATCAAGGTATTCCTGATCGAGGTGAGGAATTTTCCATTGCACCAGATTTTCAATTCAAGGTGATGAGGGCAACAGAGAATAAGATAACACTAGTGAAACTTAAAAAGATGGAGTCGTAAAACTAATAAGGCTTCGAAAAATATAGATAGAAGAAACTATGTACAGAACAACTACTTGTGGTGAATTAAGACTACAAAATGTGGGTGAGGAGATAACGCTTGCAGGATGGGTACAGCGTAATCGTAAATTAGGGGGAATGATTTTTATTGATTTACGAGATAGATATGGTGTAACCCAGTTAGTCTTTAGCGACGAAAAGAATGCTGAGCTTACTGAGCAAGCAGCACATATAGGAAGGGAGTTCGTACTTCAAGTAAAAGGGGTGGTCGCAGAGCGTAGCTCTAAGAACGACCACCTAGATACTGGCGAAGTAGAACTTATAGTCAGTGAGATGAAGGTCCTTAATAAGTCCGAGACACCACCATTCACGATTGAGGATGAAAGTGATGGCGGTGATGAACTGAGGATGAAGTACCGTTACTTAGACCTCCGTCGCTCTGTGGTTCGTCGTAATCTAGAGCTTCGCCATCGTATGGGGATTGAGATACGTAATTACCTAAGTCAGCTCAATTTCCTTGAAGTCGAGACTCCTGTACTCATTAAGTCCACACCTGAGGGGGCTAGAGACTTTGTGGTTCCCTCTCGTATGAATGAGGGAGAGTTCTATGCTCTTCCACAGTCACCACAAACCTTCAAGCAATTGCTTATGGTTGCAGGCTTTGACCGTTATTTCCAGATCGTAAAGTGCTTCCGTGACGAAGACCTTCGTGCTGACAGACAGCCAGAGTTTACACAAATAGACTGTGAGATGTCATTTGTAGAGCAGAAAGATATTTTAGAAACATTCGAAGGGCTCAGTAAGCATCTATTTAAGACTGTTCTGGATATTGATCAAAAGGATCCCTATCCACATATCTCATGGCACGATGCGATGAAGTATTATGGTTCGGACAAGCCTGACACCCGTTTTGATATGCGATTTGTTGAGCTCATGGATGTTCTGCAAGGACATGGATTTAAAGTCTTTGATGAAGCTGCATACGTTGGGGGTATTTGCGTGAAAGGTGCTGCGGTCTATACCCGTAAGCAGTTGGATCAGCTGACTGACTATGTCAAGCGTCCACAAGTAGGAGCGAAAGGGATGGTCTATGCCCGAGTACAAGAGGATGGTGATGTCAAAAGTAGTGTGGATAAGTTCTATACTCAAGAGGTGTTACAAGAACTTGCTAAGGAGATGAAAGCTGAAGCAGGCGACCTCATCCTTATATTAAGTGGAGATGATGTGATGAAGACCAGAAAGCAACTCGGCGAGTTACGATTAGAAGTTGCACGGAGACAAGGACTAATGAAAGAGGGAGAATACTCCTGCCTGTGGGTCGTTGATTTCCCTCTCCTTGAGTGGGATGATGAGTCTCAAAGATATTTTGCAATGCACCATCCATTCACGTCTCCAAAGCCTGAAGATATTCCACTACTAGATACCGATCCAGGTAAAGTACGTGCTAATGCTTATGATATGGTTATCAATGGCGTAGAAGTAGGTGGCGGATCTATTCGTATTCATGATAGTGGTCTGCAAGCCAAGATGTTTGAAGTCCTTGGTTTTACTGCTGAAAAAGCCAAAGAGCAATTTGGATTCTTAATGAACGCCTTTAAGTTTGGTGCCCCTCCACACGGTGGTATAGCGTATGGCTTTGATCGTTGGGTATCGTTATTTGCAGGGCTTAATAGCATCCGTGACACCATTGCCTTCCCTAAGAATAACTCTGGAAGAGATGTGATGATTGATGCTCCATCTATTATTGATGATGAGCAGCTTGATGAACTACATTTGGCTGTAACCCTAAAGAAATAATCGGAGTATGGTACTCTTGGAAGTCTGTGCTAATTCTATTGCTTCATGTATCGCTGCCGAAGAGGGAGGTGCAGGACGGATTGAGCTCTGTGCTGCCCTTGGAGAAGGCGGTATAACCCCATCACCCGGGATGGTGAAGGGGGCGTTAGAGTCGGTTGATATTCCAGTGTTTCCCATTATTCGTCCAAGAGGAGGAGATTTCCTTTATAGCGATTTAGAGGTAGAGCAGATGCTAGCCGACATCCGCTATCTTAGAGATTTAGGAGTGCATGGATTTGTTGTGGGGGCATTATCAGCCGATGGACAGCTGAATAAAGAGATTTGTAGAGCATTGATCGAAGCTGCAGATGGACTTCCTGTAACGTTACATAGAGCATTTGATATGAGCCTAGACCTATCGTCCACCCTAGAGGTAGCGATAGATCTAGGCTTTTCTCGTATCCTGACCTCAGGTGGTAAGCAGACCGCTGAGGAAGGTATTCCTATAATTCGTAGCTTGGTTCATCAAGCTAATGCTCGGATTGAAGTGATGGCTGGCTCAGGAGTGTGTGTTGAGAATGCTCAGAAGATAGCTAACGAAACTGGAGTTCGTGAGCTTCACGGCTCCTTTCAGAGCATGATCCCTAGCCATATGGCGTATCACAATACTAATATCTCTATGGGTGGGAGTGATCTGGCTGATGAGTACCAATATCCGATGACAGATGTCGAAAAGGTTAGAGCAGTAATAAGACAGTTATGAAATTACCCATTGATATAATTCCCTCTCCAGAGCTTATAGGACAGTACCCTCAGAAAAACTCCGTGGCGGTCGTTATTGATGTCCTCAGAGCATCATCCACGATCATTACAGCATTGCAGAATGGTGCTAAGGCTATTTACCCACTCGAGACAGTTGAAGAGGCAGAGAGCTTTGCTAAAAAGGGGAGTACAGTAGGAGCTGAGCGAAATGTAGTGCGATGCCCTTTTGCAAAGTTTGGAAATGACCCATTTGAATACACACCAGAAACCACAGAAGGGGAGACTATTTACTTCACCACCACGAATGGAACGCGTACGATAAAGTCCTGTATCGAAGCAGGGCACCAGGTGGTGATAGGCTCTTTTATTAATCTAAGTGCCGTCGCAAACTATTGTAGAGATAAGAATGTCCTTGCGGTGTGTGCAGGATGGAAAGGCAAGCCCGCTAAGGAAGATACTCTCTTTGCAGCCGCTCTGTTAGATGCGTTAAGCGAAACACACACGCCTGTTACTGATGTTTCAGAGATGTTTGTGGAGCTATGGCGTATGCACAAAGGACAGTTGATGAATTATACTAAGGAGAGTAACCATTATCCCAGAATGGTTGCGGCTGGGAAGGATAATTCCTACGAATACTGTATGACTCTTGATTTGTCCCAAACTTTACCCATTGCGACAGTTCAAAAGGATGGGATGATTTGCATAACTACTTAAGGTAACATATTGATATGAAGCAGCTTTATTATTCTCTAATATTTATTTTTACGCTCCTCATCATGACGGGATGTGGGGGTAGCCGTAGAAGTGCTAAGAGCTATAACCCCTCATCTGCAGAAGGTGTGCATATTACAGCATACGGACCAAATGCCGCCTATAATAGATATATAGAGATGTATGCTGCTACTGCTTTGCGAAATCAGAGACAATATGGTATTCCCGCTAGTATCACTCTAGCACAGGGGTTATTAGAGAGTGGAGCCGGTGGGAGTACTCTCGCTTCACAGCATAATAACCACTTCGGTATCAAGTGTCATAGCTCCTGGAGAGGTGGGCGAGCCTATCATACCGATGACCGTCCGAATGAGTGCTTCAGATCATATGGAGATCCTGCAGATTCGTATGAGGATCATGCAAACTTCCTCCAGCAAACTCGGTACAAGAGGCTTTTTCTCCTTAATCCAACTGACTACAAAGGCTGGGCAAAAGGTCTTCAAAAAGCAGGATATGCTACTGATAGAGGATATGCCAATAAGTTGATTAAGATCATAGAGGATTATCAATTATACCTTATTGATAATGGAAACGTAGGCCGTAACTACGTGTACAATAGACCGTCTCAGCCTAAGAGAGAAGTGAAGAAGGAAGCTCCTATAGCCAAGCATGCACCGACGACACCTCCGACATTCCAGCCTTCGCCGACGACAGAGAAGGAACGTGAGATATACATTAGTTATGGATTGCTCTACGTCCTTGCTGACGAGGGGGATACCATGAGTGATATAGCTCAGGATGTGGATATATCAGAGCGTAAGCTAACCCGATATAACGAGCTACCTGAGGGCTATCCACTTGAGAAGGGAGATGTTGTGTACCTTCAGAAGAAGCTAAATAGAGCCACTCCTCCGTATTACGAACACGTGGTTACGGTAGGGGAGTCTATTCATGACATCGCTCAGCGATATGGAGTGCAACTGAAGGTTATCTATAAGCTGAATCAACTCCCTGGTGATTATATCCCACAGGAAGGTGATGTCCTTCGTTTGAGATAACATCTTCCCACCTTAATACTATTGAGAATAGGTCGGGCCGACTTCTCATCGTTAGTCAGCTATTCCTTCCTTGCTGAGGTATCGAATATATCCAGCTTGGTAGTCTATTTCGATGGCTCCCTCTCTGAAGATATCGGTCCCCATTCTCCCATCAAGTTTCACAAAACCACTAATATCAGATTCTTCAGTAGCAATTATTTTATCGAAGTAGAATTGATGCTGTCCTAGGCTTAATGTGAAGTTCTTTACCCTCTTGGAACTTGTTCGCTTGGTTGAATTGACCCCGAAGCTAATCTTGTTTCCATTCTTAGAGTATTTCAAATTCCCTTTGTCTAATGCCTTTTGGAATAGCTCTGTCTGCTTCGCTCCAGTATCTAAGTGCAGGTAATATTTAATACCTTGTTCATCTCTTACCGTCACAAATGGCGATGTGATGGCGTGCAGATTAGGTTCGTTCACTCTTGTCCGATTGGGTTTAGACAGACGAATATACTTTTCACCCCAATTAATCACCACATTTAGCTGTTGAAGGATATCCCAACCAATAATACCATCCATCTTACCAATTGAGATGCCGAAAAAGTCTAGGGATAGATTTTTCACTATAAAGATAGGCTGGTGGCTTATGGAGAGGTCTCCAAGTATTATTTGCTCTGCAATCCCAGCACTTGCTTCAGAGCTTGATTTGTTAGCATCAATCATTGGAATTGATTGCTCTAGCTGATGAATATTGCATTCATTAGCAGTCTCTTCAGAGATGGTTGTGGACGAACAGCCTGTATCTACGATAAATCTCAAGCTCTTACCATTCAGAACGACCTCGATGATAGGTGTACCTCCGTAGTTGAATGAAAGGATTGGTAGTGTTACGTTATCTGCACCCCATGAAAAATGAGGCTCAGGATTAGTTCCTAAGATTCCAGATAGTGAGTACAGATCATTTCCTATTTCTTTCGCTAACGCGTGACACTCCTTATGCATCCCATGATAAAAGTAGTAGGGAAGCATGAGGGATTCCAGGTAACTGTGCTCCTCGCTTTCTGTTTTCTTAAATATGCTTCTAGCCTTATCAACATCTCCCTCGAATAGAGTTTCAAAAGCATCAATGACCTCTACATCTGCGATATTATCAGTCATCTTTCGTGCAACGGTAAAGTCTGCATCGTTAACTGCTTTTCCCCAAGACGCATAAGAGATGTGGTGATCCTGCTTTTCATGTATAGCACGACGTATGCTCACGGTTGGTGAGGAACAAGCTGAGCAGACTAATATTATGATTATCGTAAGTCGGAGGATATTCTTCATTTCTTTATACACTATTAAGTAAGGCGACTATCTTTATCTCAAAGTTAATCATAATAGAGAATCTTCGAAATAAAAATGTAAGTCTTTTTAGATCAATCGCTTCAAAAACGATTACTAATAGAGTGGATTTATTTATAACCCGCTGTCCTATAGAGAGAAATAAAGAGGATGAAGACCGTAGCTAAAGCCACTTGAGGTAGTGCCAATAGGCAGGGGGTTTTTAGTTATATGAAAGAGATCTTCTTCTCATAGGAAAAATAATTCTTTTATATGAGAACGGATTCTTTTCCTCATGATAAGAAAATAGTCCACTTTTAGAGGTGTCTTCTTCTGAAAAATCCATTCATTTTATTACCTATATTCAAGTTGATACGACGAGCAAAATAAGCTCACTAAATAGATTAGTGTAAATGGTTGATGATATGCCCAGAGTAGCTTCTAAAGGCTATCTTTTAGGTCTAAGTTTCGTTAGTCATATTGATTGGAGTGAGAGTGATTATTTCTGCACGCAGCTAAATGGTCATTCATTGTTTGAGGTGATCCGAAGCCGAGAGTGGATAATTAGCGGCTAGCAACTGAGGATATAGTGCGAGTAGCTTGATGAGACATGCCCGAGTTAGGCAGGCATTACGAAAGGATATGATGTGTGATTGTCGTAGATGGATGGCTGACGAGGGGTAAAAAGAAGATGTGAGGTTAATAAGGGATGGGTATTGATTATCACGTGACTTATCTGCTGTTAGGTAGGTCATTGTACAGAGTGCCGTGTGATTAAGCAATTCTGATTCAAGAGACGGTAAGAGATCTCGGAAGGCTGCGTGTAAGATGCTCAAGTCAAACTTTGCATTGTGAAAGACCCAAATGGGAACCTCACTAACATCCTTCCAAAACGCCTGTAGCACCACCTTCTCCTCTTCTCCTGTGGTCATAAGTGTTGCTTCACTGATATGATGTACTCGCTTTGCGTCCTCTGAACCGGTTGTTTTTTGCAAGACCCTCCTGACACCACGACGGATTTCGTTGTACTCACTATCAAGAATTAGCCATGTGAGTTCTACTATTCTATCCTCTTTGTCCTCAATGGTACATAATCCTGTCGTTTGAATGTCTATTATAGCGTATTTAGGAGTGGCATCCTCTTTTGCTCGAGGAATGGAGAAGAGGTTTTCCCAATCCCGATTCTTCTGCTCTACTTCCCTAACTACATACCCTTTGGTCGAATTAATCCTTTGGAGCGGAGCCATCCTCTTTCGCTCTGCGATATAGCTCCAAAGGGCTATGGCTATTAATGCTATAGCTATCAAGGTTATAGAGCCTGTTATCAGTGTCATTAAGATTAATAAAAACCTCCCCCAATGTGTACATTTTACTACGTGACACAGAGGGGGAGGTGGTGTATTGAACTATTGAAAATTCATTAATAAGCTCTTGCAAAAAGGACCCTTTGCTTGGAAGGCTTACCACTATAGATACAAGTACCTGGAGTGGTATCTCCCTCAAGTGGAATACAGCGGATGGTTGCTTTTGTCTCCTCTTTTATGGCCTCTTCTGTCTCAGGAGTTCCGTCCCAGTGAGCTAGGATGAAGCCTCCCTTAGTATCAAGTACCTCCTTAAATTCTTCGTAAGAATTAACGATGGTGGTATTCTCTTCTCGGAACTTGAGTGCTTTCTGGAATATGTTATCCTGAATCTCGTCCAGCAATGACTCAATATATTCGGCAATGCCCTCAATTGGCTTAGTTTCTTTGCTCAAGGTGTCCCTACGCATTACTTCTATGGTGCCATTTTCGAGATCACGTCCACCAATTGCTAGGCGTACGGGAACCCCTTTAAGCTCATATTCAGCAAACTTCCAGCCTGGCTTCTTATTATCAGAGTCGTCAAACTTAACCGAAACACCATGCTTTCGCAATTGGTCTATGATTGGTTGTAGCTTATTTGATATATCCTCAAGCTGGTCGGCCGACTTGTAGATAGGAACAATCACTACCTGGATAGGAGCTAGTGCAGGAGGTAGTACTAATCCATTATCATCAGAGTGTGACATGATTAACGCTCCCATGAGTCGTGTACTAACGCCCCAGGATGTTGCCCATACTAGCTCTTGCTCACCTTCTTTATTGGCAAAAGTGACGTCAAATGCCTTTGCAAAGTTCTGTCCTAGGAAGTGACTCGTTCCGCTTTGTAAGGCTTTCCCGTCTTGCATCAATGCTTCAATGGTGTAGGTATCAAGGGCTCCGGCAAAACGTTCAGTCTCGCTCTTATGCCCGATGATCACCGGCATAGCCATGTACTTTTGAGCAAACTCGGAGTATATATTAATCATTTTAATGGTTTCCTCAAGAGCCTCCTCCTTAGTCGCATGAGCTGTATGCCCTTCCTGCCATAGAAATTCAGCGGTTCTTAAAAATAACCTTGTTCGCATTTCCCATCTAACTACGTTAGCCCACTGATTACATAGGATTGGTAGGTCTCTCCAAGACTGTATCCACCCCTTGTATGTATTCCATATAATGGTTTCAGAAGTAGGGCGTACGATAAGCTCTTCCTCTAGTTTAGCTTCAGGGTCTACTACCACTCCTGATCCGTCAGGGTTGTTCTTAAGGCGATAGTGGGTTACGACGGCACACTCTTTAGCAAAACCCTCAACGTGGTCAGCCTCTTTACTTAGAAATGACTTAGGGATGAAGAGTGGAAAATAGGCGTTATAGTGTCCTGTCTCTTTGAACATCCGATCGAGGATGCTTTGCATCTTCTCCCAGATAGCATAGCCGTATGGCTTGATTACCATGCAGCCACGCACATCAGAATTCTCAGCTAGGTCTGCCTTAATGACGAGGTCATTGTACCACTGGGAATAATTTTCACTCCGAGAAGTGAGTTCTTTTATCTGCTTTGCCATTTTTTTGGATTATTATTAGTCTGTAATTATCAATGCACAAAGATACATATTTTCTTACCTACTTTATAGATTAACCTCTGGGTTACGGTCATTCCACCAAGTCGGGTCATCTTTGAGCCACTTTTGGAACCAAGCAAAGATCGAGCGACTCCATTCAATCTTTTTGATAGGATCTGTGATGATATGATCTTCGCCATGCACCTTGATAAATTCAACCTCCTTGCCTAGAATTTTCAGAGCATTGTACATCTGGATACTTTCGCCTATAGGCACATTAGTATCAGCAGTACCATGGAGGAGTAGGATAGGCGTATTTATCTTATCTGCATTGAAGAGCGGGCTCTGCTTCACAAAGAGCTCAGCATTATTCCACGGATAGCTTTCATTATTGGCAACTGTACAATAGCCGATGCCCCATGTGCCTTCACCCCAATATGATGAGATAGCACTGATACCTGCGTGGCTGACCGCTGCTGCAAAGATGTCTGTAACGGTCTGAAGGTATTGGGTCATAAAGCCCCCGTAGCTGGCACCAAGGCATCCGATTTTATCAGCATTTACAAAGGCATGCTCAGCACAGAACCCCTTTGTAGCCGCGATGATTTCGTCAGCTGTTACTTTACCCCAGGCGTTGACATGTCTAGATGAATACTCCTGTCCAAAGCCAGTGGTTCCACTTGGGTTAACAGTTAATACAATATATCCCTGACCCGCAAACATTGGCAAGGAGTATGACCCCTCGAAGAATCGTGAAGTTGGTGAGGTTCCGCCATAGTAATAGACAAGCATAGGGTATTTCTTGCTCGCATCGAAGTTTGGTGGTAAGTAGTATCGACCTTGTACGTTATCGCCATTTGGCATGGTATAGTTCCAGTCGTGCATCTCACCAAGGACTATGTTTTGGATCTTTTCTTTGGATAAGTCTAAAATCAGATGCTCCCTATTATTCTTAATAGAATAAAAGCGATCGCTATTCAAAGCACTCTGTCCAGTGTATGAAAGTACTTTCCCAGTATTGTTTACATCGAATGAGCGAACAAGATCCTCAGTTGTTGCGACTTGAGTGATCTTTCGACTCTTGAGGTCTAGGCGATAAAGAGATTTTCTATCCTTATTCTCAGCGGTGAAGTATGCGACGAATGCGTCAGGAAGTACCTTTACCGAACCCACACTTGGATCAAACTCTTTGGTTAGGGGGAATGCTTTTTTCTCCTTCAGGTCATAGAGAAATAGCTGTCCATCGTATGTGTTTACGACCATCCCTTCTGGGAGATTTATACCGATGCCCTCGAAAGCGTTTGCATCGCCTGAGATCAAAAGGTATCTAGGATCAGAAGTGTAGTTGATCCTACTAATGGATGACGAATTTTCAAAAAGTGTAGTTACTTCAAGGGTCTCTAAGTTCATGGTATAGTAGGTCCCCTCTGAGAATGGGCTTTTGGTCGTATCTATGGAGTTGCTGAATATGATCTCCTTACCATCATTGCTGATACTGTGTAGGGCAGTAGAGCGATAGCCGTATGTTAGAGGGCGATAGACCCCTGTTTTTAAATCATAGTAAGCCAAGAAGGTACGATCTCTGTAACCATCCATACGGTCGTATCTGCCCATTACTCTTTCAATAATCTCGCCCTTCTTAGGACCTTCTTGTTCGACCATAAAGATAAGAGCGTCTTCAGATGGGGATATGCTGAAACCACCCTTAGGGAGGTCCTTAGCTAAGACTTCGGTTTGGAATGTGCTAGGATCAAAAGTGACGAGGTGTCTCCCATTATCGTCTTTTCTAGTCGTATAGAGGCGGTCTGAAGAGGGCATCCAGGATGCGAATTGAAACTCTTCTGGGAGTTGAGCTTTAGGCTGACCTTCTTCGTACAACGTAGTGCTATAATGCGACTTGTTATTAATGCTTTCACGTGAAATTAACAGCATGTATTTTCCTGATGGGGAGACAGATGTGGAGTATAAGCTCTTACCTGTCATCATATATTCAAGACTCAGGTACTCTTTATTGTCCAAGCGGACCTGTAGATTGCTATTATCGCTCTCTGGAGCCAATCGAAGGCGGAACGATGAGTCCTTCTCGTCACTTGAGATAATTTGGAAAACGAGCAGATGGGATCGGCTAGGTGTCAATTGTAATGTATGTGTGGATGGTGTACTGAGCTGATCCTTGAATTGAGTGCTCTTTGCCACCTTGCTGCCATCTAGACTAGCGAAGTATGGGACATTACTTTCGATCAATAGAGATACCTTTTCATACTTATCGGATAATAGACTAACCGCATAAGTCCTTAATAATTGTCCTTTTGTCGAAATCGTATAAATGCCCTCGCCATTGCTCTCTACGATTCTTGTTTTAGGGTTAGAAAAGTCAAAGTTAGCTATTGGCTTTAGTAGGGATGTAGGGTCATATTTCTCCCCTGTGATATTGATGCTGTCAGCCATAAATGGAAGTTGGCTGACACTCACAGGGTGCATTGAACCCAGTTTACTGATAGATATAGTATCATTCTGTGCTAGTAGCACAAGAGGTGTCAGCAAAAGACAAAGTAAAAATGAAATTTTCTTCATAATAATATAGTGGATATACGATTAAGTTATTTATGCTTGCCGTTAACGTTCGACTCCCCAAAAAATCGAGTGTAATTTACCACTTTACTAGCAATCTGGGTAACTTAAAGGGGTTATAGTTGTTGGATTGCAGAGAAAAGACGTGCTTCTATTGATTTTTCTGTTAGTCCTGTATTAGGATGGTGCTTTGTCAGGTTTATTCGACCTCATATGTGTGTTACTTCTCTAACGGAGAAAGCTTTAATATAAGTAAGTATAAATGATTTAATGAGTCAACTCTGGTTTTTGTACTCAAATACAGAAGGCGATCTAAATGTTCTTTTTTCTCTTTTCACGTATTATATAATGTCCTAAAGCATACCTAAAAGTAGGGGTTTTTAACGTTATTCTATGGAATTTTTTATTTCTTTGGGAATAAAGCTTATATTTGCCCAACAAGGATATTTTCCCATATGTGTAATACTCAATGTAACGTTGAAGAGTATGCTAAAGCTGTAGCGGTGATAGGTGCTGTATGGCGAAAGGAATCCTTGTTACTGTAATCCCATAAAGTAAACATAAATATTGAAGAGATGAAGGAGACAATTAGTAGAGTTGTTATTATCTTAATCATTTTGAGTGTATCTCCGATAATTTTGAATGCGGAGGATGATAAAACGAACATACACGATCATCATGCAGAGTGGTTCATAGGAGGAGTAGCCAGTATATGGCACGATAATAAGGAGGAGAGTACTTCGCTGCATTTACACCCTGAACTGGGGTATTTTATAAGTGATGATTGGGCTGTAGGTGTATTATTAGGCTATGGACTTCATAAGGAGTCAGAGGGTCGTAAAGTTCAGGAAATGAGAGTGGCACCATTTGTTCGATACTATTATCTGCATCGAGAGCCATTTAATTTATATTTAGATGGAAATGTCGGTTTTAATACTCAGCGTGTTGGTAGCGAACCGTGGCAGAACGGTTTTGAGGTAGGGATTCGCCCAGGGGCGTGCCTTGATCTAACAGAGGGGCTATGTCTATGCTTGCGTATGGGATTTTTAGGTTATAGAGACAATTTCTTCTCAGGTGAAGAGCCAGGTATCTCAGCTAATGGATTTGGTATTCACTTTACGCCTGAGGAGTTAATGATAGGTTTAGAGTTAGAATTTTAAAACAAGCGTGTATTTATTGTTGAACTGATTTGAAAGTTCATTTTTCATTTTTTTTTGAGAAGGGGAGTGCTCGTAGTTTAGAGTGCTCCCTTTTTAAGGGATGCGTACCAGTTAACTATACGTATAGTATGATTAGAGAATTACGATAGTGGAGTAATAAAAAAACGTTTGAGATATGATGGTCTCAAACGTTTTTACAACATGATATTTATTGATTTAGAGCGGAAAACGAGACTCGAACTCGCGACCCCAACCTTGGCAAGGTTGTGCTCTACCAACTGAGCTATTTCCGCATGTGCTGATCTGTTGTTCAGATTGCTCTGCAAAGTTAGAAAATCTTTCCGAAATAACCAAATCGTCGCGACTTTTTAGTGGGTTTATAACTCCTCTGTTAAATCTTGATGCGAATGTGTGTAATGTATTTGTAGGATTTGTCTAAAATACGTAACTTTGCGGACACATTAGGGAAGTATTTGCGGTAGTAGCTCAGTTGGTAGAGCGTCGGCTTCCCAAGCCGAAGGTCACGAGTTCGAACCTCGCCTACCGCTCACATTAAATTTGATGATTATTATAATGATGCCGTTCTAGTCTCTCCCATACTAGAGCGGCACTTTTATTTCTGACCTAAATTGCTTAATTTTGTGTGGCTTAAGGGCTTTAATATGTTAGTGATAGATGAAAAAAGACGAAGAAAAAGAAAATAAGAGAAGTAGTTCAGATCTAGAGAATAATCAATCAAGTGAGCAGATATTGTCTGATGGCTTAGCGACTGACCCTGACTCTGATGGAGAGCTGTATGATGGTTCGAGGGATAACTCGGGCTATGTGCTTAGTGGGATGTATAAAAATTGGTTTCTCAGCTATGCTTCATACGTCATTCTAGAGCGTGCTGTTCCTCACATTGAGGATGGGCTTAAGCCGGTCCAACGACGAATATTATACACAATGTCGCAGCAGGATGATCGTCTTGTCAAGGTCGCTAATATCGTAGGCCAGACCATGGCATTACACCCTCATGGTGATGCTAGTATAGGCGATGCGTTGGTGCAGTTAGGTCAGAAACACTTGCTTATTGATTGTCAAGGAAACTGGGGGAATGTCCTAACAGGTGATGGGGCTGCTGCTCCACGTTACATTGAGGCCCGACTGACCCCTTTTGCTCGGGAAGTCCTATTTAGCCCTAAGATAACTCGATATAAACCCTCCTATGATTCAGCGACGGTTGAGCCGGTAGCATTACCTGTGAAATTTCCACTCTTGCTTACTCAAGGAGCTGAGGGGATCGCGGTGGGGCTATCGTCTAAGATATTACCACATAATATAACGGAGCTATTGGAAGCATGTATTCTGTATCTCAAAGGTAAGCCATTCCAGTTGTACCCAGATTTTAATACAGGTGGTTTGATGGACGTCAGTCGCTACAATGATGGAGAGCGAGGCGGTCAGATTAAAGTCCGTGCTCTTATCGAGAAGCGTGACGCACGTACGCTGGCAATTACTGAGATCCCTTTCTCACGCACCACAAGTACCATTATCGACAGTATCATGCGTGCTAATGATAAGGGGAGTATTAAGATCAAAAAGATTGATGATAAAACGGCGGCGACAGCTAATATAGAGATACAGCTAGCACCTGGAACTTCGTCTGATAAGACCATAGATGCCCTTTATGCCTTTACTGAGTGCGAGGTAAGCCTATCGCCTAATTGCTGTGTGATTAGGGATGATAAGCCAGAATTCCTTACCGTCAGTGATGTTCTTAAGGATGGGTGTGAACGCACCATGGTCTATTTGAGGGAAGAGCTCAAGATTGAGTTGAGTGAGTTTCAGGAACAGCATCTTAAGGCCTCTCTGGAGGAACTCTTCATTACTAGGCGTATATACAAGGATAAGGAGTTTGAGGAAGCAAAAGACCTAAAGGTGGCTTTAGCTCATATCAGAGCGAGATTGAGTGATGTCTTGGACGACTTGATTCGACCCGTTACGGATGAGGATTTGAAGATGTTATTGGAGATAAGGATGGCTCGCATCCTGAGATTCAATGAGGAGAAGAGTAAGCAGTTTATCCTCAATCTAGAGAAAGAGATGGCCCGTGTGGAGAAGTTGCTGACCGATGTCCGTGGCTACACTATTAAATGGTATGAGAAGCTACTTAAAGAGTGTGGTGACCGTTTCCCTAGGCAGACTAAGATTCAGAGCTTTGAGGAAATTCAAGCTGCTAAGGTAGTTCTAAAGAATGAGAAGCTATATGTGGACCGAGAGGGGGGCTTTATTGGTACTTCGCTTAAGAAAGATGAATTTGTGTGTGATATCTCTGATATAGATGATGTCATCGTCTTCCTTCGTAATGGTAAGTATCTCATTACTAAGGTCGCAGAAAAGGCATTTGTAGGCAAAGATATCATACATGTGGCTCGTTGGATTCGTGGGGATAAGCGAACTATTTATAACGTTGTGTACCGAGATGGTAAGAAAGGCACTTCCTTCATCAAGCGCTTTAATGTGAGTAGCATTGTTCGAGATCGTGAATATGATGTTACGAATGGTAAGGATGGATCAAAGATTCTCTATTTCTCTGCCAATCCTAATGGGGAAGCCGAGGTCGTCAAGGTAGTCCTTAGACCACAACCAAATGCGAGGAAAAAGAAACTAGTTTTCGAAAAAGACTTTGCAGAAATACTCATCAAAGGTCGTACTGCGAAGGGGAATATCCTTACTCGAGGAAATGTCTTTAAGATTACTCTTAAGGAGCAGGGAGTAAGTACGCTTGGTGGACGTAAGGTATGGTTTGACTGGGATATTTTCCGTCTAAACTATGACGATAGAGGAGAGTATCTAGGTGAGTTTAAGGCTGAGGATAAGGTCCTTGTAATCAGGTCAAATGGAGAAAGTTATATTACTGATTTTTCCGAGGCATTGCACTTCGAGAGGGATATTGATACCATTGAGAAGTATGACCAGCACAAAGTTTGGACCCTGGTGTATTTTGACAAAGAGGCTGACTTCACATACATTAAACGCTTTTCTATTGAGCCTGATACCAAACGCGAAAATATAGCAATTGAGCCTACTAACTCAATATTACTATTGACGGACGAGGACTATCCACGAATCAAAGTGGTCTTCGGAGGCGAAGATGAACATCGACTTCCGATAGAGATAGATGCAGAAGAGTTTATAGCAGAAAAGAGTATCAGAGCCAAAGGTAAGAGGATTAGTAATTACCGTGTGGCTGAGGTTGAGGAGCTAGAGCCTACACGTTTTGCGGAGGTTAGAGAAAGTACGACAGAGGCTTCGGATGAGGAGGATGTCCAGGAGCCAACGAATTCGAAGGATGACGAAAAAGAATCTTTTCGTCTGATTGAGGAAGCTTCTGGTCAGAAGATGTTACATTTCGATGATGAAGATGAGGACGAATAACTTGATACTGCTTTTATTGCCTCTCTGTATTCCATTCACCCTAAAGGCACAGGATAATGGAGAAAAGAAGCAATGGTATGATAGGCTGGGTGAATGGGTCTCAGCCACACCATGGGAGTATGAGGAACCATTGCCTGTTACTCATACGAAGGTCCTTCTACAGTTTGGTGACCAGGGTATTGTAGATGAGTATCTAAGCCCTATCAGCCATAATGGATGGCAGATGACGACTACTGCCATCACAGACTATGCCTTGCGTGCGGGACGTCATTGGCATCTTTATCAGGAGGTAATGCTCACGATGGGTATTAATAAGAATGGTGCTAACGGAACAAAAATGGAGGTCATTCGGGGTGAATATTCTTTAGGCCCAAGTTGGCGAGTTCTCAGAAAGGGTGATTTTACTCTGGACCTTGCACCATTATTTAATCTCCAATTACAAGGAAATAGGAAGTCCTCTAATTTTAATAACTATGGTAATGGTAAAGGTAGTTTTGGCCTTGATGGGTGGGCGAGGTTACGCTATCGTATTCCATGGAAAGTTTCTAAGATAGCCCTTAGTTATAGCATGCAGATGTCTTTCCTTCACGGTACGTTTCATCCAGATTATGGTCAGAGTTACTATGAATATGTATCTGGAGAGAATCGATCTCCTTTTCAGTTCCATGTGACCTCGTTGCACAATGATGTTACATTCCGTCAGAGGTTACTTGTGGATATACCTATTCATCACCTTACTCTGACGATGGGGGCTGAGCATTTTTATCAGAAACAGAGACTGAGTCAAACTCGATTCATACAAGGATATTGGGGGATAGTCTTCGGGATCTCTTTTGATTCATTTTATATCTCAGGCGGAAGATCAGCATCTTCTAGCTCCATATCAAGTTCCTTATACTAAACAGTTATGAAAAGATTATTGATCGGAGTAGCCTTTATACTCATCCTGCTTAACCTTACATCATGTATTCCTCATGAGCCAATTAATAGGGATCAGAGGACGAACTTCGAAGCGTTGTGGAAGATTATAGATGAGCGTTACTGTTTTCATGACTTCAAAGAGGTAGATTGGGATGAGGTACATGAGAAGTACTCAGCTCTGCTGGATAAGAAAGATTATACTTATATCGAATTTTTCCGACTGATGAGTGATATGTTGGATGAGTTAAAGGATGGGCATGTCAATCTTTACTCTGAATTCGATGTGAGCGTAACGGAGATCAATCCAGATGTGACTAAGGGGCTGAACATCTATGCTCGTAGTAAAATGTTGGGAAGTAACCTAATGCGGAGCGGAGGAATGCGGTATGGTCTCTTCCAGATTAAGGATTCTGAGGTAACCTTTGGATACATTTCCTATGGGAGCTTTAGCTCATCTCTTGGGAATATGCCTATTATTCTGAATATTATGGACAAAGCAGATGCCATGATTATTGATGTGCGCGGGAATGGCGGAGGTTCTGTGGATAATAGTGACAGACTGGTCTCTTACTTTCTTAAAGAAAAAACTCTAGTTGGATATTCCTCTCATAAAACTGGGCCAGGAAGGTATGACTTTTCTAAGCCCAAAGCACTGTATATCTCTCCTAATTCAGAAGTGACCTATACCGAAAAGCCCGTGATCATTCTTCAAGATCGTAGCAGCTTCAGTGCGACTAATGAATTTCTTTATAAAGTAGCACTCGCTGATAATATTTTTCGGATTGGGCAAAAGAGTGGGGGCGGTAGCGGAATGCCTTCGTCATCAGAGTTGCCTAATGGGTGGAGAGTTAGATATTCAGCGGTGAAAAACTATGATTTTGAGATGAAACAGATGGAATCAGGTGTTGAGCCAAATCTTTTTGTGGAGAATGATAGTTATTATAATGACCCCGCAGCAGAAGATCGGATATTTGCTACGGCTATAAAGTATCTTAAAGATACAATTCACAAGGAGAAGTAGTCCGATGAGTAAGTTTTTAATAAAAGAAAAGTAATAGTCATGAGTGATACAAACCAATTTTTACAGATCGAAGAGGAGATTGTCAAGATGCTCCGAACCGTATATGATCCTGAAATCCCAGTTAACATCTATGATCTAGGCATGATATATGAGATAGATGTTGATCACGATACCAAGCATGTAACCATCTTAATGACGTTTACCTCTCCAAACTGCCCAATGGCAGATTTTATTCTAGAGGATGCGAAGATGAAAGTGGAGAGTGTTAAAGGTGTTTCGGGAGCTACTATCAATATCACATTTGACCCTGAATGGTCCAAAGATATGATGAGCGAAGAGGCACTGCTGGAGCTTGGATTCCTATAAAACTTAATGAGGGATAAAGTTTATTTTGCGAGTGATATGCATTTTGGTGCATATTTTCACGCTGATTCAATGGCCGTCGAACGGATGTTTGTTCGATGGCTAGAGTCGATACGCCATGATGCCAAAGCTATTATCTTGGTGGGTGATATATTTGACTACTGGTTTGAGTACAAACATGTGGTGCCAAGAGGATACACGCGAGTCATCGGGAAGTTAGGAGAGCTGTCAGACGAAGGGGTCGAGATACACCTATTTACAGGGAATCACGATATATGGATCTTTGACTATTTGCCGAAAGAGATAGGGTGTACGGTGCATCGAGAACCTACTACACTTGAGTTTTACGGTAAGAAGTTCTTTATCGCTCATGGCGATGAATATGTAGAGGGTAATATCGGCTTTAGATTCATTAGGGCCATCTTTCATAATCGCCTTTGTCAAAAGCTATATGCCTCACTTCATCCATGGTGGACAGTGGGCTTTGCCCATCGCTGGGCACTTCATAGTCGAAAGAAGGGATTGAAGAAGGCATACGAGCACAGCTATAAAGGTGAGGAAAATGAGTACTTAGTGCGTTTTGCCAAGCGACATATAGAGGAGCACGGTTCATCGGCCCCAGACTATTATGTCTTTGGACACCGACACATTATGCTAGATCTTATGCTTGTCCGTAACCGTCGTGTCGTTATACTTGGCGATTGGATTACCCATTTCAGTTATGCTTCTTGGGATGGAGACCAATTCTTTCTTGATACATTTGAAGAGGATCCCACTAACTAAATAGCTTTTCCAAAATATGGACGCCCTTTATTCAATACCAAGATTGGTCAGATAAAGATATTTGCCATGTAAGAAATAAAGAATAGTCGTATCCTTGTCCAATATTTATGACTTGGGTGTATAGCGTGGGTTTTGCTAAGTGATCAGACCGATCGCCAATTATTTAGGCTGATTATTTTTGTAGATAAAATATTGCCCATAAGTATTTGTGCGATATTCTTCGACTTAAATATAAGCTACCCTTATGGAAAAATCGTATATTTGTCAAAGGAGAATTGGAGGGAACTTTAGAATTCAATAGTTGTACTTTTTAAAAAATAGAAATGGAAAAGGTAGATGTGTTGCTTGGCCTCCAGTGGGGAGATGAGGGTAAAGGCAAGGTCGTTGATGTTTTAACCCCTAGATATGATATCATAGGACGCTTTCAAGGTGGTCCTAATGCTGGTCACACTCTAATATTTGATGGTCAGAAGTATGTACTAAGATCTATCCCTTCTGGAGTTTTTCAAGGAGGTAAGACCAATATTATAGGTAATGGGGTAGTGATAGACCCTTTGCTTTTCAAGGGAGAAGCTGAAGATCTAGCTAAAAGTGGTATTGATCTAAAGGAACGGTTATTGCTAGCTAAGAAAGCTCATCTTATTCTACCTACTCACCGTCTCTTGGATGCAGCTAACGAAGCTGCTAAGGGGGATAAGAAAGTGGGAACTACTGGTAAAGGTATCGGGCCTACATACACCGATAAAGTGAGTCGGAACGGATTGCGGATTGGAGACCTTCTATCTCCTAACTTTATGGAGAAGTACGAGCAAGCAAAGGCAAGACACATGAATATGTTGGCGATGCTCAATGCCTGCGATATGGCTTTTTCAGAAGACTTTACAAAGCTGGAAGCTGATTGGCTTGAAGCTACAAAATACCTATTGGAATTCAATATTGTAGATGGTGAATTTATCATCAATGAATCACTACAAGAAGGTAAAACCATGTTGGCTGAAGGTGCTCAAGGCTCTCTTCTTGATATCGATTACGGTTCATACCCATTTGTGACATCATCTAATACTGTATCAGCAGGAGCTTGTACAGGTCTAGGTGTAGCCCCAAGTCGAATTGGTAGAGTATTTGGGATCTTCAAAGCATATTGCACACGAGTTGGTGCTGGTCCATTCCCTACCGAACTTTTTGACGAGATTGGTGATTTGATGGGCGAGAGAGGATGTGAGTTCGGAGCTGTTACAGGACGTAAACGTCGCTGTGGCTGGTTGGACCTTGTCGCCCTAAAGTATACCACGATGCTAAATGGGACCACTGACCTCATTATGATGAAGAGCGATGTCCTAGATACCTTTGAAGAGATCAAAATATGTACAGCTTACAAGGTGGACGGTAAGGAGACCAAAAACTTCCCCTTTGACATTAAAGAAAAAGTTGAACCCATCTACCACAGTTGTAAAGGTTGGATGAGCGACTTGAAAAATATAACACGCGAAGAGGATTTTCCAAGTGAATTTAATGACTTTATCAAGTTTATTGAGGAATACTTGGGCATCCCTATAACTATAGTTTCTGTCGGTCCAGATCGTCAGCAAACTATTATTAGAAACGGTTTTTAATACGAGAAAAATAAAATTTAATTATGTACGGAGCATACATACTGATGTTTGCCATCATGATCGTAGGCATGTTGGTTCAATGGAATCTTAAGAGTAAATTTAACAAATACTCCAAGGTCATGCTTACAAGTGGTCTAACTGGTAAGGAAATATCTGAAAAGATGCTCTACGAATCGGGTATTTTTGACGTGCAAGTCATTTCCACTCGTGGACAATTAACAGACCACTATAACCCTGTAAATAAAACTATTAACCTTAGTGAAGGTGTATATGCGTCCAATAGTGTCATGGCTGCAGCAGTGGCAGCTCATGAGACTGGGCATGCTATCCAACACGCCAAAGGCTACGCACCCCTTAAGTTTCGTTCGGCAATGGTGCCTGCTGTCAGCGTGGCTTCAAGATTAGTTAATTGGGTTTTACTAGCTGGTATCCTTCTAATTCAGGTTTTCCCAAAACTATTATTAGCTGGGATTATATTATTTGCCATCACTACCTTATTCAGTATTATCACTCTGCCTGTAGAGGTAGATGCCTCTCGAAGAGCTTTGGCTTGGCTCAAAACCTCTGGAGTAACATCATCTCAGCAGCAGCCAATGGCATCTAGTGCCCTCCGTAGTGCAGCTTATACATACTTTGCTGCAGCTATTGGATCTATCGCTACATTACTATATTATATCACGATATACTCAAACAGAGGATAATATATGGTGAAGGCTTAAAATGTCACTATATAATGCAGGAGATATAAAAAAAAAGTGTACATTTGTAGAGTAGCTTAGATATAAAGGAGGTTAATAAGAGCTATATAGTGGCCTAAATGGCGATAGTTTGATTAGAAATAAATAAAATAGACAAAGACTAGAACTTATTATGGAACAAAAGAAAACGAAGAGAGCAAACCTTGAATCAAGCAAGGCTACGTTCTTCATGATGGGGCTTGTTGTTGCTCTTTCAGTAGTTTTCGTTGCTTTTGAGTGGGGTAAGTCTGATATCACGATTCAAGACATCGAACAAGATGTTGTTCTCGAAGATATTGAAGACATCGAGATCACTCCACCTGAAGAAAACGAACCACTACCTGAACCAGAGCCTGATACCCCTGTAAACGTAGAGGTACTTCAGATTGTTGAAGACGATGTAGAGGTAGCAGACGTACAGATCGCATCTGTGGATGATGCTGCAGACAAGGTTCAGCAAGTATTCACTCCACCAGCACCATCTCAAAGAGGTCGTGAGGAAATCCCAGAGGATCACGTCTTTGAGTACCTAGAAGAGATGCCAGAATTCCCAGGAGGTATGACTGCTCTCATGAAGTGGCTTAATAAAAACATGAAATACCCAGCTATCGCACAGGAGAACAACATCCAAGGACGTGTAATGGTGTCATTTATCGTCGAGAAAGACGGTTCTGTAACTGACGTCAAAGTAGCACGTGGTGTTGATCCAAACTTGGACAAGGCAGCGGTAGAGGTAGTAAAGAAACTGCCAAAATGGAAGCCTGGTATGCAGACTGGTAAGCCAGTACGTTGTCGTTACGCTTTACCTGTGACTTTCAAACTTCAGTAATAACCCAAAAACTTGCTTCAGTGAATTTATCACTGTGAGCACCAAACCAAATACAACTACTAAGGAACTGTAGTATCCAGCTGGATACTACAGTTTTTTTATATCAAAAATCCTAGTGCATACTTAATAACACATAAAAGGGTATTGTAGGTAATATCCCCAAAAAATTCTTGTCATTTTTTCAGACTCGACTAGATAACTGTTCATTACCATTGCAGTCGTAGAGATATGGGATGCTGAGGAAGTGCCGGGAAGTCGTTGTTCCCTTACAAAGAGGTGAATCGTAGCCATATAGGGTGCTTATTAGTTATTTATAGGGAAATAATCAATCATCTCGTAACCGTCATCTATGGAGTTCCTCTATGTGCCTAAAGTGGTGAATAATAACGATGAATATGGTATCTTTGCTGCATGAAAGCGTATAACCCAAAAGAAATAAGGATAGAAGATTATTCATACGATTTACCTGATGAGCGAATAGCTAAAAAGCCAACTGCAGAACGGGTGAATGCAAAGCTTCTATCGTATAGCGATGGCTCTATCAATACCCATCGCTTTAGTGAATTGCCAGGATTACTCCCAGATATGCCTTTGATGGTTATGAACGACACAAAGGTCATTCAGGCGAGGATGGAGTTTTTTCGAGCGACAGGTGCTAGGATAGAGATCTTCTGCTTGGAGCCTCATCTTCCCCAACTCTATGAAGAATCTCTTGCTAGTAGAGACTCTGTTGTGTGGCATTGCCTCGTGGGACAGTCCAGAAAGTGGAAAGAGCCGACTCTATCAAGAACCCTTAAGAATGGAGAGACTCTAGAGGTGACTCGAGTAAAGGATGTAGAGGTAGATACTGGAGAACTCATTAGATTTGAGTGGACTGGAGACCAGTCATTTGCAGAGATACTTGATGAAATAGGCGAGTTGCCTATTCCTCCTTATCTAAATAGAGAGACGGAAGAAAGTGATCTTGAGGATTATCAGACGGTTTACGCTCAATACGAAGGGTCAGTAGCTGCTCCTACCGCTGGACTTCATTTTGATGAACCATTGCTCAATCAATTAAAAGAGAGAAACGTCTCTTTTGCTCCAGTGACACTACACGTGGGTGCGGGTACATTTTTACCTGTCAAGAGCAAAACGATGGCGGACCACCCCATGCACTCCGAGGTCATATCTATACCTCTTCCCCAGCTTGAAAAGATTCGAATGGCTATAGCCAATCACCAAAAAGTTATAGCCGTAGGTACTACTAGCACACGTACACTAGAGAGTCTATTCTACATGGGAGTTAATGTCTTAGAAAAGGCTGAAAAGCCCTACCAGGTAGAGCAATGGGCACCCTATGATAGGACTTACAATTATGAGACAGTTGAAGCATTAGATGCTATCATTAATGATCTGAAGAGCAAAGGACTACAAAACCTTATTGGACAGACACGGATTATTATCATGCCTTCATTCAAGTGGAGAATAGTTGATTATCTCATCACTAATTTCCATCAACCACATAGCACTTTACTGTTGCTAGTAGCAGCATTTATAGGTGAAGAGTGGAGAAAAGTATATGATTATGCCTTAGATAATGATTATCGCTTCCTTAGTTATGGTGATGGCTCAATCTTAAAGAGGAAAGAGGGATAAAGAAGATGGAGACCGTTGTTACCTCTAGGGGATTAAATAGGAAGATACTAAATCTAGCCCTCCCAAATATTCTAAGTAATCTCACGATCCCTTTACTTGGGATGGTCGATTTAGCTCTTGCTGGGCATCTGCAAGATGCTTATGCTATAGGAGGTATAACAATTGCAACCACCATATTCAACCTTATTTATTGGAATTTCTCATTCTTACGAATGGGGACAACTGGACTTACTGCTCAAGCACATGGGGAAGGGAATAGACGAGCGATGGGTCGGAATCTTTTGCAATCGCTCTTTATAGGCTTTGTAGCTGGGATCTTAATAATCCTAATGCAGGTGCCTCTTAGGGACTTGACGTTGGCTTTAATGAATCCAGATCCACTCCTCTCCAAGTATGTCACAATCTATTACAATATTGTTATTTGGGGAGCTCCAGCCTCTCTTTGTAGTTATGCACTGAACGGATGGCTCCTAGGCATGCAGAATACATGGTGGCCAATGATCGTAAGTATTGCCACTAACATCATCAATATCATTATCAGTGCTTCTTTAGTCATCGGGTACAATAGCGGTATCGATGGTATCGCGACTGGGACATTGTGTGCTCAGTATATGGGAGCAATATTATTAGGATTAGGTGCGTTCTTCCTCTTTATTAAGACTAAGAAGGTAGAGTTGCCCACTTCGTTAACTCATCTCAAGAGAGGGTTAAAGCGGTATTTTGGCACGAACATCAATATCTTACTACGCACCATGCTACTAGCCCTGGTTTCTGTGTTTTTCACCTATGCCGGAACACAGCAGGGGGCTCTCATTCTAGCCGCTAATGCTCTTCTCTATCAGTTCTTCACGCTCTTTAGTTACTTTATAGATGGATTCGCCTTTGCAGCAGAAGCAGTAGTGGGGCATTTCTTTGGGATGAAAGATCGCAAGCATCTCAATCTAGCCATACGCAAGCTGATTACATGGGGATTTTTCTTAGCACTCGCCACCTCCCTGATCTATTTTATTGGCTCAGATTTACTGCTTAATATTCTAACCGATAAAGCAGAGGTTATTGCTAAAGCCAAGGAGTACATCTTCTGGGTCTTTATTCTCCCATTTACAGGATATATAGCCTTCTTATATGATGGTATCTTCATTGGGGTTACGGCTACCAGATCCATGCTCTTAAGTATGTTCTGTGCGGTCGTTGTATTCTTTATGCTATACTTTTTCCTTCCTATTGCAAATAAAAATCATGCACTTTGGGCAGCCTTTGTTACCTACCTGGCGATTCGAGGTGTGATGCAGATCCTTATTTCGAAGCGTTTAGAAGGAATCGGAAGACCATTCTTATCAGACTATTTTATCTCTGTTGGGAGCACTAATTTATCGAATGAAAAGGAGATTAGAGCTATCATATCCAAAGAGTGGAAGAAAGCGGAGTTCTCAGATTTTTACCAAACAGAGGATATCAATGGTTCCGGAAAGATGTACCTCAATAGTGTTATTCGCATTAGGGATAAACGTCCACTTGAAGAATTAATTGTCGTATGTAAGAAGATCGAAAAAGAGGCGGGTAGAAGGATCAATACTTCAGAGGTGGCACTAGACCTAGATATCGTAATGGAAGACAAAACAATTTTAAGGGAAAAGGATTATAATCGCTCATACTTCCAGAGTGGTTACCAACAACTCACAACCCATTAACTTTCTTGTAAATCCCTCCGCATTGTAGACCATGAAAAGAGTGGAAGTACACGTGCTGGCTACATGATCAGGAATAAAAAAGCTATGTAAATGGAGGGGGACTTTTCAGTCAAAAGACACTCTATGAGGGTGTGTCAAAACTAATTTTTTTGACGCACCCTCTTATTTTGCGACAAAAGCCCCAACTTTCACAAGCTGGGGCTTTTCTATATCATAAAGATTTTGTATCTTTATGTATATCAATAAATTAACTATGACAAAGATACAATTTCGTCCATACATACACAATAGGTCAATGCTTTTTCCTCAAAGGCTTGACGAGGATATTTGTGCTAATGATCCAGTGAGAGTGGTCAATGCCATTATCGATGCTATTGAGATTGAGAATATTAAGGGCTTGTACAGTAAGATAGGTCGCCACCCCTACCACCCCAAGATGATGCTCAAGGTGATTATCTACGCCTACATGAATAACATCTACTCGTGCAGGAAGATTGAGCAAGCCCTCAAAAGAGATGTCCACTTCATCTGGCTTGCAGGGTATGAAAAACCAGATTTTATCACCATCAATAGGTTTCGTAATCGTGTAAAAGGAGAGATCAATAAGGTCTTCTCACAGATGGTATTGTTACTTGCAGAGAGAGGTTTTATCAGTCTTGATGTGGAGTATATCGATGGCACTAAGATAGAATCCAAAGCCAATAAATACACCTTTGTGTGGCGGAAGAGCGTGGAACGAAATCGAGCCAAACTTCAGGAAAAGCTAAAGGCATTGCTCTCTCAAATCGATGATTGTATTGCTCAAGAGAATAGCGAGGGTAGCGAAGAAGTAGAGATTACAGCGGAACAACTTTCAGAGCTGGTGACCACCTTCAAAGCAGAACTAGAGAGAACCCCGGAACCAGTCAACAAGGAGGAGAAAAAGAAAATAAGAGAGAGGAAGAAGCAGATCAAGCAACTAGAAGAGCATAAGGCTAAACTTATGGAGTATGACGAGAAGCTGGAAAAACTCGAGGATCGCAACTCCTACTCCAAGACCGACCCCTCTGCCACCTTTATGCGTATGAAGGAGGATGCCATGAGAAATGGTCAAACCAAGCCAGGTTACAATTTACAAATAGCTACGAATCAGCAATTTATTACCAACTTTGGACTCTTCTACAATCCTACTGACACCCTCACATTTATCCCTTTTCTTCAATTCCACCAAGACCGTTATGGTGATTTGCCCTCTACTGTTGTAGCCGACTCTGGCTATGGCTCGGAAGAGAACTATCGTTTTATGGAAGAGTCTGGTACAACACCCTTTGTCAAATACAATCGCTTCCATATTGAGCATCGTCCTCGCTATAAGCCCGACCCATTTCAGCCCTCATCGCTATACTACAGCAAAGAAGGAGATTACTATGTCTGCCCGATGGGACAAAGGATGAGGCGTATCGGGACAAAGAGAGGCAAGACAGCAAGCGGATACACTACTGAGAGTGCGAGATATAAGGCTGCGAGGTGCAAAGGATGTCCACTCAGAGGACTATGTTTTAAGGCAAAAGGCAATCGAATCATAGAGGTCAATCACAGACTCAATGAGTACAAAAAGAAAGCAAACCAACTCCTTACCTCCGAAGAAGGACTAAGACATCGAGGACGACGATGTGTAGAGCCAGAATCAGTATTCGGTCAAATGAAATACAATATGAGCTACAAACGCTTTCGACACTTCGGTCAAGACAAGGTCACTATGGACTTTGCCTTCTTTGCCATAGCATTCAATGTCAAGAAACTATGCTCTATGATGGCGAAAAACCCAAAAAACATGGATAATACACCTCATTCTTGCCCAAATCATCCATTTTTAGTCACTAACAACCTACTTTTAGAGGAAAACCAAATTCTAAAACATCTCGTAGCTGCTTAGGACACACCCTATCAAAAAAATTGAGGATGCATCAAAACTAGGTTTTGACACACCCTCATGTGAAAAATTATTTGTTCATATGAGAAGCATTTCATCCCGCAAAAGGTGTGTCCTCTAGTACGCAATATTGTGTGCGACTTGATTCTAAAATATTCCTTAACCCTGAAATTTATTGATAATGAGGCTTTTGATACAGTTGCTTAAATTGAACTCGCGTATTATGTCTTAATTGATTTAGACTTATTGCGGACATTGGCTTGCAAAGCAGCTAAAATTTTTTCTGATAAAATTGACTATTAAACTCCTTTTAGTCCTCTCTCAACCCACTGAATTAGTTTCTCCCACTATAGAAGTAGAGCTTCTTTCCTCGCTTGTAGGCAGGGATAGTAAGGGCATAAATGGGAGGTTTGGCTTTGTGAAGGATTTCGCACGCTTCATCTATACCTATAAGAGTCTTTTCACTCGGATTAGATGATTGTAGGGCGGATACCACCTCTGTAAGAGTTGAGATTTGATAGGTCAGTTCGCTTACCGCTTTCGGTAGCTCATCAAATGAAATCTGCTTTTCCATATGCTACTAATAATTAGTCTGAGTTGCCCCGTATTGTTGATTATTTGCAAGCAAGGAAATGGGTATTCTATAGATGACCAAGCCCACCACTAAGTAACTTATGGATAACTTTCAGATTGGCTTAACTGTTTTCATTGGTGATTATTATTAGCGAACCCCAAGAAGAAATATTTTTGTACATCTGTTAGGTATGTTTTACGATGCACTCTATTCACCTATCAGACACTCAGCTTTTTAGCGTTTTAATCGGTACACGGAGACTTTTCACCAACGCCCCACAAATGCTTGTTTTATGTTACTCAGCCAAATAGCATTTGTACCGCTTCCTTTTTTGTATCCGAAATGTACCCCTGATTCTACTTTTGTACTTTGCCGAGAAATAGTGCCACTATTGAAAATCAATATATTACACTTTATCTATACGAAAGTACCGCACGCCTGCTCACATGCAAATATACTACTTTCCCGTCATTTCCCTTCTTTTGTATCTACTTCATTCTCAGCTCGCAACCGATTTGTCGGTACACCTCTAAAATAAAAGGTTAGCTTCCATGCTTGAGTACACAATTTAGACTAAGATTTTAGCATAAAGTGCTAATATTCACGCTATGTTTGGTATCTTTACGGAGAGCAAAATATTTTGAATATGGGAGCAAAGAAAACCATCTATATTGAGGAAGCAGGTACTCTAAGCACGTTGATCACTGAGGAAGAAAAGATGACTTTGACTCATCTTAAGATAGTTGGAGAGATAAACAATCGTGATGTCTTTGATGTGCTAGATGATATGTGCACTACTTCTGGAGAGTTTGACCTTGAAGATAATCGTATTACATACTATGATGAACCACCATTCCTGAAGATACTTGATTTGGGAGAGTGTGTTTTAGTAGATGATTCTTTTTTTGGTGGTTTTGCATACTACTCAAAGCTCGAGGAACTGATTTTCCCGAAGAATATCATAGAAACTAATGAATTTGATGCCTTTTCAAATTCCGAAAAGCTCAAAAGAGTTGTTCTGCCTGATACATTAGAAAAATTATCTGATAGTTCATTTTCTAATAATGAGAAATTAGAAGAGATAAATCTGCCTGCAGGATTAAAAGAAATTGGAAGCTTCGCATTTAGTGATTGTATAAGCCTTAGAGAAATATGTATTCCTAAGAATGTGTCTCATATTGGGAATGGAGCATTTCTTGGTTGTAATGGAATAGAACGATTCACTGTAGATCCAGGCAATCCTTATTTTATAACCATTGATGGCGTCATCTACAGTCGTGATAAGAAGAGAGTCGTAGCTTTTCCTAGTGGGTATAAGAATAGTCATTATGAAGTAATAGGAGGAACAGAGTGTATAGGAGAAGGATCTTTTTCGGGCTCTAATATCTCATCAATATCTTTCCCACCATCCTTAAAGGTTATTGAAGGATGGTCCTTCCAGTTTTGTGAGAACCTCCTTGAAGTGAAAATTCCTGATTCGGTCACCGAAATAGGGAAGCTTGCCTTCAGATACTGTTCAAGTTTAACTCGGGTAAAGCTATCAAATAGTATTAAGGTTTTAAGCGAGCAGATTTTTGCAGGAACGCTTAACCTAAAAAGAATCACTCTCCCCGAATCAGTAAGAGTGATCGAATCGGTTGCATTGAGTTGGTCTCATGGTCTTGAAGAAATTATTCTCAATGATGGTCTTGAGGTTATTAATGATGATTTATGTAATTGCAATCATCTCAAGTATCTATATATCCCCAAAACAGTACGAGAAGTCAATCCAGAGAAATGTGAAGCAGTAAGAGTAGCTAACTCCTCTTTTGAACTGGAAGTGGACATAGACAATCCATACTTAATAGCCTATAATGGAGTGCTTTATACCAAAGATAAGTATAAAGCGATATGTGTGTATGGTCGGAGCGAAGAAACTCTGAATATAGATAAGGATACCAAAATTATAGGTCCATTATTCTGCTGGGGATTATCGAAGCTTCAATCTATCACTCTACCAGATGGACTTCTTGAAATTGGTTATAGAGCCTTTGATAGCTGCACAAGACTTAGGGAGTTTGATATTCCTAAGAGTTTCAACAAAATTGACTTTAGAGCTTTTGATGATTGTGAAAGCTTAGAGAGTATGATTGTACATGCACTGACCCCACCAGAGATAATAGATGCAGGTCAGAATAAGCAAAGGATATTTTCTGGAGATATCAAAAATTGTGTCTTATATGTACCTTCTGAAAGCATAGAAGCCTATAAAGCATCTTGGTGGGGCTTCAAAAACATTTGTCCCTTATGACCAATAAATCAAGGATAGCCCTTTGCTCTCTAAAACATAGTCTGACTTCATTATTTCTATAGTTTAAGGGTTGGAAACCTCATTCGGAGGTAGCTTTCAATAGATGTGCGTCTTATATACTGGAGCATTTCTTCTGGACAGTCAATTGACTTGAAGGAGAGCTCCCAGTCATGCCAATCTTCGCTATGCCCTCTTGGAAATTTCTCAGATAAGTCCATCCAATGTTTAATCATTGGGGTATATATCGCATTTATGATATCTAGCTTTGTACAGAAAACAGAAAAGCAGCTCTCCTCATAGTCCTCTGTCCAAGAGCCATAAATGAAAAGTATTCCATATTCTACATTACGTGCGTTTAGAGGCTCATAGTGAAGTACAAAATGTAGCCCAAGGTCACAATCAATGTGAAGGGTTTTGTCATTTAAGTCTTCGTGCTCCTCTATTAACTCTTCTAACCAGTCAACTATTGAAACAAGAGGATCATTCCAATCATTTAATGGAACATCAAGTAGTTTCTCTCCATTTTTATAGAACACTGTCCTAAGCCACCCATTTTCAGGGTGATGATATTCTACTTCAAGTTTATCAAAATCTTCTGGAAATCCATTCGTAAAGTAGGAATAGGCTTTTGCTTTCTCTGAAATCCAGTGCCTTGGATTAATCCCATGTGCTATAGCAAGAGGATTTTCGTAGGAGTCTTGTGGTAATCTTTTTTGAAGGCTTAAGTCTTGTTGCATAATCAATCATTTTTAGAATACTATATGTCAAAGATAACGAATAAATGTAGCTTTGGTTCATATCAGAAGAAATAAAATTCATTCTTTGAATAATCTGGATGTTATGCTTGATGGTAAATTGGCACTGTGAAGAAGTTTGTTTTAGAAATGAAAATTTGCATAGTCTTGACCATATTGATGATTAATGCGAGGTTATAGAGTTGGTCAAGATTTACGTGTTTTTCTTGCCGATAACGGCAAGAATGGAGTATATTTGCATTGGAATAGTATTAAGTGATGGCGGATATGGAATTTATCTCTGTGAAGGAATATTCTGCAGCTCATGGTTTAGCAGAAAGGACAGTCAGAAACTATTGTGTTCAAGGAAAGATTTCTGGGGCTCAATTGATCGGCAAGACATGGAGTATCCCTGCGGATGCTCCCTTGCCACAAAGGAAGAAGTCTAAGGCTTCGCCCCTTTTGGATGCTTTACGTGAACAGATGGAAAGCAGACTCAAAGGAGGCATATACCACCGCACACAAATTGACTTGACCTACAACTCCAATCATATAGAGGGGAGCCGTCTTACCAAAGAGCAAACACGCTATATTTTTGAGACCAACACGATAGGTGTTTCTGTCGAGGCCATTAAGGTCGATGATATAATTGAGACCACCAACCATTTCCGCTGTATTGACTTCATAATTGAGCATGCTGATGAGCCATTGACTGAAAGCATGATAAAGAAATTACACTCGCTTCTTAAGGCTGGTACTACAGATGCAAGTCGGTCGTGGTTCGCTGTCGGTGATTATAAACGTTTGCCGAATGAAGTGGGAGGGAAAGAGACTGTAGCCCCTGAAGAGGTGGCATCTGCTATTCAAGCACTACTCAATGAATATAAGAGCAAAGAAATAGCGTTTGAAGATATTCTTGACTTCCACTATCAGTTTGAAGCTATCCACCCTTTTCAAGATGGTAATGGTAGAGTAGGGCGCTTGATAATGTTCAAAGAGTGCTTAGCACATGGCATAGTCCCATTTATCATCACAGACGAACTCAAGATGTTTTACTACCGTGGCTTGGATCTATGGGAACAGACACAGGGCTACCTCATCGATACCTGCCTTACTGCCCAAGACCAATACAAAGCCCTCCTCGACTACTTCCGTATCAAGTATTAACCTGCCTTGACTTCGATTAAGTTTCTACCATAATCAACTGTCAAGTGGTGTGAAATGGGTATATTTGTGAAGGGTGAGGGGTGCAGATAAGTTTATAGCACAATGCTATTATGGAGGGAAGGAGTTAATGTCATGATGCAGGCGGAAGAGAATCAGATTATCATATACAATACTGATGATGGCAAAGCAAGAGTAACTCTCTATGCTAGGGATGGTAACATCTGGATGAACCAAAACCAGATGGCAGAACTTTTTGCCACCTCTGTTCCCAATATCAGTATGCATATATCTAATGTGCTGAAAGAAGGAGAGTTAGCAGAAGATTCAGTTGTTAAGGATTACTTAACAACTGCCTCAGACGGGAAGAATTATCAGGTAACTTTCTATGCTCTTGATATGGTATTAGCCATAGGATTCCGAGTGCGGAGCAAGAGGGGCACGCAATTTAGGAGATGGGCGAATCACAACCTTAAGGAGTATATGATAAAGGGGTTTGTCATGGATGACGACCGCCTAAAGAATCCTGACGGAAGACCAGACTATTTTGATGAACTTCTTGAGCGGATACGTGATATTCGTGCTAGTGAAAAGCGTTTCTATCAAAAGGTTAGAGACTTGCTCGCATTGAGTAGCGACTACGATAAGAGTGACAAGTCAACTCAGATGTTCTTTGCAGAAACTCAGAATAAACTCCTTTATGCAGTTACTCAGCAAACGGCTGCTGAAATAGTTGTGAGTCGTGCGGATGCCAACGCACCCAATATGGCTCTAACTTCTTGGAAAGGCTCTGTGGTCAGAAAGCAAGATATATACACCGCTAAGAATTACCTAAAGCAGGAGGAGATCGAGACCCTTAATCAGCTCACGGTGCTCTTCTTGGATTCTGCAGAATTAAGGGTCAAAGAGCGAAAAGACCTGACTTTAGACTATTGGCGGAATAATGTTGATGCCCTATTGAGTTTCCAAAATAAAGACCTTCTCAAAGGTAGTGGTGCCGTTTCCAATGCCCAGATGAAAGCCAAAGTAGATCAAGAGTACGAAGCATTTAATCTCCGCCGTAAAGAACTGGCTCTAATGGAAGAAGAACAAAGAGAGCTGACGGAACTTCGGCAAATAGAGCAAAGTATCGCAAAAAGACCCCAATCAGATGAATAAAGGCGAAGTAATCATATATAGAAGTGCTGATGGACTTGCGGAGCTATCGGTTCAGCTTGAAGACGATACTGTTTGGCTGTCCCTCAATCAGATGGCAGAGCTATTTGACCGAGATAAGTCAACAATTTCAAGGCATATAAAAAACATCTTTTCAGAGGGAGAGCTTGACCCAAATTCAGTTGTTGCAAAATATGCAACAACTGCCAAATTCATAAGTACCTATTTGGTGCATTTCTAATAGTATAACACTAGAAAAGTATTAATATACTCCCTATTGGGTATAATTCAATCTTTCTTTTGCGTTTTATCCCCGAAAGGGGGTATGATTGAGTATTTCTTATTATATTTGCTATTGATAAGGTATAAAATAACTCAGTATGGAAGCAAGGACAATCATAGCACAGTACGTGAAAGAGATGCGTAAGAAATATAGATTGACACAGGTGGACCTCTCCGAAAAAGCAGGAGTTGGGCTACGCTTTGTGCGTGAACTGGAGCAGGGTAAAACTACGCTTCGCCTTGATAAGGTCAATAAAGTATTCGAACTCTTCGGTTCGGAGTGTGGTCCTGTACCAATGGAACGAGATGAGAAATAGTAATCGTCAACAATAGACTCAGATGCAGATGTATACGGTAGCCGAACAGCAAATAGAGGAAAGATTAATTAAGCGCCTCGTAAGCCTTAAATATATTCATCGGTCAGATATCAAAGATAGGGCAACGTTGGAAGCCAATTTTCGTACGAAGTTTGAACAACTCAATGGCGTCATACTGACAGATCGGGAGTTTGATCGCCTTCTTTCTGAGATTATTCCTGCCACGCCGGATGTGTATGAGTCTTCTCGATTACTGCGCGAACGCAATCTTTTCTTGAGAGAGGATGGCACTCCTTTGTACTACACTCTTGTTAACATCAAAGATTGGTGCAGGAATGACTATGAAGTAATCAATCAGTTACGCATCAATACACATAGCAGTCATCATCGCTATGATGTTATAATCCTTATCAATGGGCTTCCTCTTGTACAAATAGAATTGAAGGCTCATAAAGTATCACCTCGAACGGCGATACAGCAGATTGTCAATTATAAAAATGATGTGGGAAATGGCTATGCCAATACCCTGCTTGCATTCATGCAGTTATTTATCGTGAGTAATGAGGCAGAAACGAGTTACTTCGCCAATAATAATGCTAAGGAATTCCGATTTGATGCTAAAGAACAATATTTGCCGATATACCATTTAGCAGATGAGAATAATCACAAAATAATGCACCTGCACAGTTTTGCGACAAGAATGCTTGCGAAATGTACTTTGGGAGAACTCATCAGTCGATACATGGTATTAGTCGCAAGCGAACGTAAGCTTCTAATCATGCGTCCTTACCAAATTTATGCAGTCCAAGCCATTGTTAAGTGTATTGAAGAAAATCGTGGTAACGGTTATATCTGGCATACTACAGGATCAGGTAAGACGCTTACCTCATTCAAGGCATCTACTATTCTTAAAGACAATCCTAATATAGAGAAATGTATTTTTGTCGTGGATAGAAAGGATTTAGATCGTCAAACGCGAGATGAATTCAATAAGTTTCAGCAGGGGTGTGTTGAGGAGAATACGAATACAGAGACACTTGTAAAAAGGCTGGAATCTTCGGACTATGCGGATAAGGTTATAGTAACAACCATACAGAAGTTAGGCATAGCCCTTGACCCTAAAAATAAGAGGAACTATCAAGAGCGTCTTAAGTCTCTTGCAGATAAGCGTATGGTTTTCATCTTTGACGAATGCCATAGATCTCAGTTTGGAGAGAATCATAAAGCGATCAAAGCCTTTTTCCCAAAAGCACAACTCTTTGGTTTTACGGGAACACCGATATTTGAAGCGAATGCAGTGCAAGTCAAGATTGATGGGCAAGAGGCTTCTAAGCTAACAACAGAAGATGTCTTTCAGAAGCTTCTACACTCCTATACGATCACGAATGCCATTGAGGATAAGAATGTTTTGCGATTTAACGTAGACTACTATCGACCCAATGATCAGTCGAATGGTACTTATGGACAAGTGACCAAGAAGGCAGTTATCGAAGAAATTCTTGCCAAGCACGATGCCATATCTTTTTCTAGACGCTTCAACGCCATTTTTGCAACGAGTAGTATCAATGATGCTATTGAGTACTATCAGTTATTTAAGGAGGTACAAGATGAACATTGGGCAAAGAATCCTGACTTTGTGCCTCTGAACATCGCTTGCGTGTTCTCTCCGCCCGCTGAGGGGAATAAAGATGTGGAGCAATTGCAAGAGGACTTAGAGCAAGAAAAAGCAGATAATTTGGTCGATCCAAATAGTAAAAAAGCAGCCTTAGAGGGGATTATTTCGGACTATAATGAGCGTTATGGCGTTGCACACAGTATTTCTGAATTTGATGCTTATTACCAAGATGTACAGAAGCGTATCAAAGATCAGAAATGGAGTGAATATCCCCGTGACCAGAAGATAGATGTAACTATCGTCGTGGATATGCTCCTAACGGGCTTCGACTCCAAATACCTGGGCATCCTCTATGTGGATAAAGAACTCAAATATCATGGCCTTATTCAAGCCTTCTCTCGCACCAATCGCATACTAAATGAGACCAAAAACTTTGGGAAGATACTGGATTTTCGCTCTCAGATGTCGTCTGTAGACGATGCTGTTCGTCTATTTTCTGGTCTTAAAGAGGAGATGCCGGATCCTACTATATGGCTTGTCGAACCAGCTCACGAGGTCGTTGTAAAGTACGAACAAGCGATTGATAAGCTCACTCAGTTTATGGAATCCAAGGGATTAGACCCGAAACCGGAAGAGGTGGCTAATTTATTAGGAGATACCGCTAAGGCTGAGTTTGTAGACTACTTTAAGGAGGTTCAAAGACTGAGCAATCAACTTGGGCAATACATCTACATAGACCCCGAGGATCAAGAGAAGATAGAGAGTTTGTTGCCTAAGGAGGATTTGAATGCTTTTAGGACAGCTTACCTTGAGACTGCTCGTACCCTTCGTGAAAATCAGAAAGATCCGTCATCCGATTATGCACCCAATACCGGTGATGGGGTTAATCCGGAGGATATAGACTTTGAGTTTGTCCTCTTCTCCTCTGCTATGATCGACTATGATTATATCATGGGGCTGATTTCTCGCTTTACTAATCAAACTCCAAGCCAGCAAGAACTCACAAAAGAAGAGCTGGTTCGTTTGGTGGCTTCGCACAGTAATCTGATGGAAGAACAGGAGGATATTCTCGACTATATAAATCAGTTAGAGGTTGTTGATGGACTCACTGTGAATGAGGTTAGCGAAAGCTATCAGCAGTTCAAAAATCGGAAGATGAGACGACGCATCGAAGAGATTGCCCTGCGGTATGGAATTATTCCGGAAACCCTTAATTCATTCATCCAATCAGTTTTAGACCGAATGATTTTTGACGCCGAACAGCTTTCAGAACTATTTAGAGAACAGGATTTAGGCTGGAAGCAACGCGTACAGCAAGAAAAAGCATTGGTCTCTGATCTACTTCCTCTATTCTCCTTATTGGCAAAAGGGCAAAATATATCAGGGCTCTCTGCTTATAAATCCTAAGAAAGTAATGCATGGATCATTTTAGTGACTTAAGGCAACTAGCTCGAGATATTCGGGACAAACTAGAGGAAAAGAAAATCATTCTCTTATATGCTTATAATGGAGTGGGAAAGACTCGTTTGTCTATGGAGTTCAAGGATCTTGGGAAGATAGGAGGAGAAAGAGATACACTCTATTTCAATGCTTTTACAGAAGATTTGTTTTCGTGGGATAATGATCTTGACGAAGATGCGACTCGAGTACTCAAAATGAATCTAAAGTCTTCATTTTTTAGTGGAGCTAAAGAATATGCTCTTGAAGATAAGATTAGAGTGTTTTGGGGGCGCTTCTCGGATATTGTTTTTCAAATAGACTATGAAGACGGAAGTATTTCTTTCTCAAGAGTTTTCAACCTGAGGGAAGGAGAGGATCCAAACCAAGAAACTGTTATAGATAACATCAAAATATCAAGAGGAGAGGAAACTATCTTTGTATGGTGTTTTTTCTTAGCCATCGTACAATTGGTATTGGATGGAGATGAGGGTTACTCTTGGGTAAAGTATATCTACATTGATGATCCCATCTCTTCTTTGGATGATAACAATGCTATTGCAGTCGCGGTTTTATTAGCTGAGACATTAAAAGAGGGCTCAAAAAAGGTAGTTATTTCAACACACCATGCTCTCTTCTATAATGCTCTTTGGAATGTTTTCAAAGATAGCGTAGGAAAGCGAAAATGGCTTGGAAGTTTACACTTCAAGAAAAATGGGGAAGAAGGCTATAGTGTTAGCTATACAAATGACACCCCTCGGTTTCTTCACGTTGCAATGTTGGAAGAATTGTGGCATAGGGCTGAATCAGGAGATCTATATACCTATCACTTTGCAATGCTTCGAAATGTGCTTGAGAGAGCAGCTTCATTTCATGGATATGAAAAATTTGATGAATGCTTCAAAAACAAAGATATTCAAGAAGAGTCTCCTCTGTATAGCCGTATAATAAACATCTTCTCTCACGGAAAATATTCTCTTTATGAGCCGACTGAGATGATGGAGGATAACAAAGAGCTGTTCAAACAGATATTGAGCGCATTTATAACAAACTACAAGTTTAATCCTGACCTCTTTCTTCCAAGAGAGGCTTAATAGATAGAAGAATATGACAGCAAGAGACCAACAGGCTTTAGGTAAAACACTATGGGCTATAGCAGATGAGTTGCGTTCCAAGATGAATGCTGATGACTTTCGCGACTATATGCTTTCATTCCTTTTCCTTCGCTACTTGTCTGGCAATTATGAGCAAGCAGCAAAGAGAGAGCTGGGCAAAGACTATCCCAATGAAGAAGCGCTCTCGATAGGAGAGACTGCTCTACAAAGATGGTATGCAGAAAACAGCGAAGACATCGGAGAGTTTGAAGCTCAGATGCGTCGAAAGATTCACTACGTCATTAAGCCGGAATACTTATGGAGCCATATAGTAGAATTGGCTCGTACACAAAGCTCGGATCTGCTTGACACATTAGAGGAGGGGTTCAGACATATCGAAACGGAATCTTTCGATAGTACATTTAGGGGCTTGTTCTCTGAGGTAAACCTCTCTTCTGAGAAACTGGGAAAGACTTACCAACAGAAGAATGATACGCTCTGTGTGATCATTCTCAAGATCGCAGAGGGTATAGGAGCTTTCTCTTCGGATATAGATGCACTCGGCGATGCGTACGAATATCTAATCGCCCAATTTGCCGCAGGCTCAGGAAAGAAGGCAGGCGAGTTCTACACCCCTCAAGCCATATCCACTATTCTGTCTCGTATTGTCGCTTTGGATGCACAAAATCCTGACCGTGGCGTTAAAGAGGGGATCAAAAAGGTATTGGACTTCGCCTGTGGTTCCGGATCATTGTTGCTCAATGTTCGCAAACAGATGGGCGACCGAATAGGACGTATTTACGGGCAAGAACTGAATGTCACCACGTACAACCTCGCTCGTATGAATATGCTCTTGCATGGAGTAAAGGATACGGAGTTTGAGATATTTCACGGAGACTCTTTGGCAAATGAATGGGCGTTCCTCAATAATGATAATCCCAGTGAAAAAGTAGAGTTCGATGCCATCGTAGCCAATCCCCCCTTTAGCCTCAAATGGAACCCCAAGGAAGAGACTGCTCAGGACTTCCGTTTCCAAAATTACGGAGTGGCACCCAAGTCTGCCGCCGATTTCGCATTCCTCCTGCACGGCTTTCACTATCTGAGCCAAGACGGTACTATGGCGATTATACTGCCACATGGGGTACTCTTTCGTGGGGGTGCAGAGCGTGCCATTAGGCAGAAATTACTTGAAGATGGAAGCATAGATGCCATTATCGGCTTGCCGCCCAAGCTCTTTTATTCTACGGGTATTCCGGTATGTATCATTGTCCTCAAGAAGTGCCAGACCAATGACGATGTGCTTTTTATCGATGCGAGCCGAGAGTTTGCCAAGGATAAAAAGCAAAACCGTTTGCGCACAGGGGAGAACGGTGAGCCAAACGACATCGATAAGATTATAGATACCTACCGATACCGCAAGGAGATAGACAAATACTCTCGATGCGTTCCGCTCTCCGAGATTAAGGAAAACGATTACAACCTCAATATCCCTCGCTATGTAGATACGTTTGAAGAGGAAGAGGAGATAGATATTCAGGCAGTGATGAGCGAAATCGAATCACTCGAAGCACGTCGCACAGCCCTTGACCAACAAATAGATGTTTACCTCCGAGAGCTCGGACTGATAAAGTAATGAACTATGGCAACGAATAATAATCCCCTCCTCAATTGTCCCCCTTTGAGATTCCCCGAATTCTCCGACCCGTGGCAACAAACCACCCTCGGCGAGGTCGCTGAAATAAACCCTTCCACAAAGGGTGTGTTACCTCATAAGTTCATATACATTGACTTGGAAGCTGTCGAAAAAGGCGTTCTTTTGAAGCATAATATCATCACTAAGGATAATGCACCAAGTCGGGCTCAGCGACTTCTAAAGGATCATGATGTGCTATTCCAAATGGTTAGACCTTATCAGCAAAACAACTTATACTTTAGGTCTGTCGAGAAAATCCCCTCCGTAGCCTCTACAGGCTATGCACAACTTAGAAGTGTTCAGTCAGGAAGGTTTCTTTATTATGCTATACATTCTGCTACTTTCTTGGGCGAAGTTTTGAATCGGTGTACTGGGACGAACTATCCAGCTATCAATGCTACTGATTTATCAAGTCTCCCTCTTTCTCTTCCATCCCTTGCTGAGCAGAGGAAGATAGCGGAGTTTTTGTCGTTGATTGACGAGCGGATAGAGACCCAAAGGCAAACAATTGAGGAGCGAAAGAAACAAAAGAAAGCCCTTCTGCACCAAATTTTCTCTCAATCCCTCCGCTTCCCCAACTTCTCCGCCCCGTGGCAACAAACCACCCTCGGTGAAGTATGTAAGGTATCCACAGGAGAGATGAATACACAGGACAAAGTTGAGGATGGAAAATATCCTTTTTATGTTCGTTCTTCAAAGGTTGAACGCTCCAATCGTTATACCTACGATGGAGTTGCAATATTAACTCCAGGAGACGGAGCAATAGGGCAGATATTTCATTATTCAGAAGGGAAGATAGCGGTGCATCAACGGGTTTATATGCTCACAGAAATTCAATGTATTCCGAAATACCTCTTTCAGTACTTTTCTGCCAATTTCTTTGAAAGAGCCAGCAGGATGAGTGCCAAGAATACGGTAGACTCTGTACGTATGAATATGATAACAGATATGCCCATCTCTTTGCCGTCATTGGAGGAGCAGAGGAAGATAGCGGAACTATTGGCTATCTTTGACGAAAGAATTGAGGCGGAAGAAGCGTTGCTTAAGTGTTACGAGGCACAGAAACGCTACTTATTGCGTCAGATGTTTGTCTAAGTAAATCATTGTACTGATTATGAGTTCCGATTTTCGTCCCGACTTGATGACCAAGAATATAGTTTATTGTTTGCTTGAGCAATGCCCCCAAGCCAATAGTTGCCTGCGCCATCTCGCCTACCGACACTCCTCTCCGTTCTCGATACACTCATTTGTAGATCCTCGCAGAGAGGTAAGCGAAACTTGCCCTCACTACTTGAGCAATCGGGTACAGCGTCAAGCCAGAGGTTTCAAGCGGGCTATTGGGCTTCTTCCTTATCGTAGCGTCGCTGCGTTTCGCGGGCGAATATCCTATGAGTTAAACTGTGGTCGGAGCCATTTCTACCGATATGCATCGGGAGAATATCCTCTTACCGAAGCTCAACAAACTACTGTCCGTACTGTATTTCAAGAATTTGGCGTCGAACAAGAGGAACTCTTTGATGCTTACGAAGAAGCCTACGAACTTCTCTACTAAGACTTTTCCCTCTTTCCCTATACTTTCAGCCTTCTCTTCCCCTTTCTCTCGCTATTCCCATCATTATGGGACTACCTTCCCATAGCTGTGAGACTGTAGTCCCATAGGCGTGAAACTATAGTCCCATTGCTGTGGGACTATAGAATGCTTTATATGAAATGTTCAAATGCTCAGAGCAAACCTCTGCCATTCCTCTACTAAACGAACATTTTTCGCAAAAGATACTTCTTCTGCTCTTCGTACTTCCCAAGCAACTTCTCCTCCACCTCTATCCGCTCGTCTATCAACGAAAGAAACTCCGCAATCTTCCTCTGCTCCGCAAGGGATGGAAGAGAAACACTCTCTTTCCCGAGAGCTGTTTGATTAATGCTTGCTTGAGAAACAGCCTTATTTGCAATTGACCTAAATCTATTCCTAACCACATCTCTCTGAAAATGGGAATAAAGAATGTATGGTTCGGCATTTATAACCTTCAGTCGCAGTAGATTCATTCCATGGTATAAGTCCATTGGCTTACTTACTATCGCACTTTTTCCGATGTGTTCTATGCTATTGATATTGCTAAAGAGAATATCACCTAAAGACAATTTATACCCTTCTAACCTCGTATCATAAGGCACAAAGCCAACACGGTTGATATCTATTGCTCCAGAACTGATAGTCTCTATTCGACTAACTCGGTAAGGGGTTTCTATCTGCTCTTGTTCTCCAGAATATCCACTTGTAATCTCTGCGACTTCTCCGAGGGTGGTTTGTTGCCACGGGTCGGAGAAGTCGGGGAAGCGGAGGGATTGAGAGAAGATTTGGTGCAGAAGGGCTTTCTTTTGTTTCTTTCGCTCCTCAATTGTTTGCCTTTGGGTCTCTATCCGCTCGTCAATCAACGACAAAAACTCCGCTATCTTCCTCTGCTCAGCAAGGGATGGAAGAGCATATACTTGCTCTAAGACAACTGTCGGCTTAAGATTCGCAATAGATCCATTTCCACCTTGTATTGCCGTTTGAATATATTTACGGTACAGATACGTCTGAAAGATCCAGCGAGATAAGATGCACTCGCTCCGATATATTCCACAGAATGCACCAACCGTAATCGGTTCTTTGCTACTGCCATCGTAGTATGAGTTCTTGCCAACAAGGTCTGAACTCCCGTTTGCAGCACAAATTACAATATCCCCCTTTTGAAGTATCTGGTTCTTTGCTATTCGAGCATTTGCCCGTATTACATCAGAAGTATAATTCAAGGTGGTTCCCGAATTTATATTGGTGGCTCTCATAATCGGGATACCATACTGGGAAATATCCGATGAAGAGTACGTAACACCTCTCAAGTACGCTCCTATTTCCCCGAGGGTGGTTTGTTGCCACGGGTCGGAGAATTCGGGGAATCTCAAAGGGGGACAATTGAGGAGGGGAGTGTTCTCCCAAGTATGGTGTATCTTGTCGGGACATCAAAAACCAATCCTAAATAGAGAAACATTATGAGTAAAAATTCTTTTGAAAAAGTAGTTCGTGCTTGGCTGAAGGACAAAGTTCAGTATGTTAAGCAAGGGACTTATTCTGTCTATGCTTTACAGGTAGACAATCATCTATTGCCTTACTTCTCGAATGTAAATGACATAACAGAAGAGGTATGCCAAGCCTTTATCTTACAGAAAATAGGACAAGGGCTTAGCTTGAAGACCATCAAGGATCTAATCATCACCCTCAAGATGATACAGCGATTTGGAGTCAAGCATTTTGGCTGGCAGTACGTGGAGCTGGATCTCAAATATCCGACCCAATGTAAGTCGCCTGCGATTGAAGTGCTTCCTCGGGAATGTCAGAGCAAGATTATGAAGTATGTGCGTGAGCATTTTACTTTTCGTAATCTGGGCATTCTCATTTGTCTGAGTACAGGGATGCGTATCGGTGAACTCTGTGCACTCAAGTGGAAAGATGTAGATTGGGTAGAGGGGGTTATTCGTGTCAGTCGTTCGCTTCAGCGTATTTATATCATCGAGGCTGATGGAAGCCGAACGACTAAGGTCGTAGAGAGTACGCCCAAAACCAGTAATTCTCTGAGGGAAATACCTTTGAGTCGAGAGCTGAAAAGAATGCTCAAACCTTTTTGCAAGGTCGTCAATCCTGAATACTATGTCTTGACCAACGAACCTAAAGCTACCGAACCCCGCACTTATCGCGAGTATTATCACGCATTGATGGAGAAATTGGGGATGCCTCGGATAAAGTTTCACGGACTAAGGCACAGCTTTGCCACACGCTGTATCGAGAGCGGATGCGATTACAAAACAGTGAGCGTTCTTTTGGGACACGCAAATATCAGTACCACGCTGGATTTATACGTTCACCCGAATCTCGACCAGAAGCGCCGTTGCATAGAACAAATGAGCAAAAGCCTGACTTAGAGAATGAGGCAAGCACGAAAGAGTTTACTCTATTGTGCTTGCCTTGTCTATTCTTATGTTAAAATCTTCGTTTCTATCGTTTATTTTTCCTACTTAATTCTTCCTGTTCTTTCATAAGTTGCTCTTGCTGGCGGTGGAGAAGTTCAGCCTGACGGCGAACTGCTGCTTCGTAGTTAGTGACACGTTCTCTGAGTTGCTCAATGGTATTTTCTGAGCGATGTGTTTCAAAGATGCTGTCCAACTGGGCAAAGGAGTCGTTACTCTCGGAGTGTTGCATCCTGAGTATGCGGTATCGAAGGGCGTAGTCATTGAGACTTTGGTTGGTCTTATGCAAGTGGATATTCCAACCGAAAAAGCCAGCAACTATAAGGACAAGTATTCCCCAGATAGCCCACTGAATCCACCGCTTAGCATCAAGTAAGAAGTACTTCTTGGTAATTGACGGAGTTTGAGTGCTTTGCTTTTCCTCTAACTTAGCAACCACTTCGTTGCATGCCTTGGTACTATCCGTAAGCCCATTTTTGATTTCTGCGATGCGTTTTCCCAATACAATTGCAACCTCCGTAAGCTCCTTTTTCCACTTGATGTGGTCGTCTAAGACCAGTTGTAAGGTTTTGGTCAAGGCTTGAAGTTCCTGTTCAAATACTTCTGTAGATGTTCCATTGGGTCTGCCCTCAAGACTTACGATGGAAGTCTTGATTTCCTTGTTCTGTTGCTTGACCTCCTCGAGTAGGTCAAGTAATGTTCTAAATTCATCATTCATAACTTTCTTCCTTTTTTCTTTTTGTTAGCTTGATATCTTAGTTTTCGTTGCCAAATGGCTTCTGCTATTTCATCTGAAGTAGCGTAGGTGGTTGGAAATAAATCCACTGTTGCTGTTTCCGAAAAGTTTTCCGTTTCCTTCGGTTGCTCTGCTTGCTGTGCTACTATCTGTTTGAAGTGCTGATTGAGCTTTGAGTAGCTGTATGAGCGGTCGATCTTCGAGCCACTAAAGGTGACACCGTCCTTCTCAAAGAGCACTCCCTCTATCAGATCGGTCTTCCCCTTGTGCTTGAAGTGGGTTGTAACTCCATGTTTACTGAGGGCGGCTGTAAAACTCTTCCAATCTTTGGATCCACGGAGTGCGTGCTGTATGACATCAAAAATCTCATATCTGATTTTGTCATTACCCTTGAGTTGCTGTCGCTTAACCAGCTCTTTCCCCTTGCCAAAGGTCAGCCCAAACTCCTCCGTCAGTTCCTTGCAAATGCGTGTGGAGCGGTATTTCTCATTGCGGTCACTAATGGTTTTGCCGTAGTTGTCAATACGATTGAAGCAGATGTGTAGATGTGGATGCTCACGATCGTAATGGCGAACCATCAGGTACTGCGTGTCTCGCACGTCCATTCGCTTAAGATACTCTTCGGCTATCTGTGTCATCAGGGCATCGTTAAGTTTATCCGCATCCTCTGGAGAAAAGCTGAGTATGGTGTGGCATACCCGCTTCCTCACTCGGCAGTTCATTGAGGCTTGCAGGTCAAAGTCTTGGGTAATTTCGGATACAATGCTTTCTCTTACCCCTTCACCTTTCAGAATCACTGCTTCACCCTCAGGTTTACTGAGGACATAACGAACAACTCCAGAAAAGGAAGTCCCCTTAATTATCTTCGCAATCATGGCTTTAACTCCTTAAGGTGTTGCGTAATTAGTTCTCTTAGCCTTTCCAGTTCTTCAGGAATAACCCTTATCCCATAAGTATTCAGATTACGAGCTATCTGATTGATATTATTTACCATCCCTGTCAGTTGGCGAATCTCGTGCATCTGTTCGGGCGTGATGCGTGCCTGAATCTTAGCATCGGCAATCAGCATGCGTAGGAACTCATTCCGATTCACCCCTGCTTCGGCTGCTCTCCGCTTCAAGGTGTAGTGCTCAATTGTATTCAGCTTCAGCTGAACTGGATATCTCCTTTTCTCCGAGGGTTGTTTTGTTGGTCGACCTCCTCTATTTTTAGTCATATTCTTTACAATTGTCATTGTGTTAAAATTTTGGTTCGAACAGAAATTTCTCCGAGTTCGAACTCAAACATCTTTTAGTTCGAACGTGAATTTCTCCGATAGACAAGTCTTTTTTTCTGCTTATCTAAATGGAGACCATCGGGATTAAATTGGCTCCGCCTTGGGGGTGGCAAGTGAGGTTTTGGGTATGCCAAAACACAAACTTGCTACCCTACAATTTGAAGCCCCTCTTACGATGGGTAGGCATTGCCTCATGAGATTCTTTTCTGCCCTTTTGATAGAGATTTTCAACCTCCTTAGTGAGTGTAAGTTTGTTCAGAGGCTCTATTTTGGGTTCGATTTGGAGTAGATAATCTGCGATGTCATACCCCGCTTTGAGGTCTTTTGCGGATGCGGTTTTCTCCAAATAATCAAAGAGACGAACCTCAAAACCAATCTTTCTCATCATGGTCATTTTCTCATGCCAATAGTCAGTTGCACCGAGATCGGGGAAAAGAACTATCTGTCTTTTCATCAGCGGAGTAAGTGTCTCAGCCCTAAAACATCCATTCTTGCCTCCCGTAGCAATCCAGAGATATTGAGGTAGGTAAAAAGAAGCAATCAGAGCAGTCTTCTCACTTTCCACTATTGCGATGGGCTTCTGCTTTTCTTTAGAGAGAAGATGCTCCCCAAAGAAACATTGTCTCAGATTGAAGTGGGTGATGCGTAGCACACTGTGTACCCAAGTGACATGATTGAATGGGGTCTTTACCCGCTTGCCAGTTTTTGAATTGTAGAGCATGACTTTACCTGTTCGGATTTGATTATGCGTATCAATCTGCCAAAAGATGGTCGCCCCATCCCAGTGCTTTGAAGTCCCAATGTGATAGAGTCGCATTAGGTTCATTGCCCTTTCGGTTCCCAATTGATGAGCCAAGAAGATGTAAAGATTGTTTTGCTCATAACTCTGTAGGCTCTGCTCCATCAGGTCTCGGTCGATATAGGAGGGAGGTGTTATTGCTTTGGTGCTTTTAATCAAGCGGTAGGCGTCAGAGTTGAAAAGCCCTTTCTTCTCTTCAGGATTGTCTGCGAAGTATTCCTTAGGTGTGTAGTGGTAGCTGCAACTATGTTCGTGGTCGCATCGCCCCACATGGTTAGGAAATTGAATCTTGCTCTCTGTGTCAATATATCGAGCAAAGCACCTTGGGCGTTCGCAAGCAGGGCAAGTATGTCTTGTGTTGCTCCCTTTGTAGGGTTCAAGCATAAATCTAAAGTCGCTCATTTTATTCTGAATTATCTCGCACTATCTACACTTTGCACACTTTCAACTCCCGAAATGCGGATAATGTGGAAAGTGCGTGGGTTATACATTTATTTTCTTGTACTGTCCGTGTCTCTCTTTGGTGAAAAGGGTGCCGATATTTCGGCTGAGAAAGTCCTTTATGGCTCTTTCCTTAAAGCCTAGACGATCACCAATCTGTAAGGCTTCGGCTGTTTGAAATCTTGATGGTAGTTCAATCAGTAGTTGTCGCTGTTGCTGATTAAGCTGATTGCACTCCATGACCACCTGCACTTGCTGAGCCATTGAACGAAAGTATTCTGTGAGTGCAATAGCTTTTTCTACAGAAGTTGCATCTATGCTTTGTTTGTCCGCCTCCTGACAGCTCCATCTGGCAAGCTGAATGATGAGACAAAAGCGGATGATGTAGATTTCAAGCTTACAATAGATTCCCACAAGTGTTTCATTCGCTTCAGTATCGCATATTCGGGCGTGCTCTTCTTGCCATGCATAGAGCCTGCTCTTTGCTTCGAAGGAGAATGGGACAATATGTGGAGTAACTTCCCCTTCACTATCTAATGGACAATCAATCTCAACAAGGGTGCGGATAATGTCCGACCACTCTTGTTCCGTATTCTCAGGCAGTTCGTTTCTACTCCATCGTGCTTTCAACTGTATGTTGGGCATGACAAAAAGGATGCGATCTATGAACCCATTATTGGAGCGTTCACCTTTGGCTAATTCCCCCAGAATATTCTTCTGAATTGTACCAACAACGGAGATATAAGGTCTCTTGATAAAGATTGAATTGCGGCTGCCTTTGCGGTCATTAATGGTCGCTTTAGCACTGAATACAGAGAGCCAGAACTGCTCTTCAGAACCACTATTATAGCGATTGAAGTTCTTGAACCAAGTGGATAACTCATCTACCCACAGGCAAAGTCCTCTCTTATTTTGTGCATGTATCAGACTTAGTCCTTCGGGAGTGATGTCTGAGACCAGAAATCTCTTGCGAATGGGCTCTTCGGGTTGTTCTGTGATACCACTATCAGTCCTTTCCTTACGAGACATCTGCATCACCTTTTCATACTCTGCGTAAGCAAGGTCATAGGCTTTGTTTGCCTTGTAGTCAAGCTCTAAAAATGGCTGCATCGCAAAACTGAGTGGATGGCTCTTATTCGTTCCAGGTCTTCCGACTAAAGCCATATAGAGTATGGGACTCTCTTGCCAGCCCCTTTTGAGCTGGGCAAGATGAGTATTTCCAATGCCAACGGCTATTGCTACCAGCATAGCAGAAGCGATGTAGTCAATTGGGAAGCCTTGACACTTGTGTACTTCGGCAATGATTTTCTCAATTTTTGCAGGGAAAATCTCTACGGGAAAAGAGGAGTCAGAGAATGATAGCCCTAACTCTTTAGCCTTGTCAAGGAGGAACTCTGGTATGATGGTCTGTTCTTCCATGTCCCATCATTACTTGATTGATTTAGGCTTATTACGGACATTAGCCCGCATCATTGCTAACATTTCGTCTGATGAAATGGGCTGTGAAACAGCTTTTCGTCCGCTCTCAATCCACTGAATCAGCTCCTCTCTGTAGAAATAGAGCTTCTTTCCTCTTTTGTAGGAAGGGATAGCCCCTTTACGTACAAGGGCATAAATGGTAGGCTTTGCTTTTTGAAGGATTTCGCACGCCTCATCCATACCGATAAGTGTCTTTTCACTTGGCTTAGATGATTGTAGTGCGGAGACCATCTCCGTAAGAGTTGAGACCTGCTCGGTCAGTTCGCTTACCGCTTTCGGTAGCTCGTCAAATGAAATCTTCTTTTCCATATACTTACTAATAATTTGTGCGAGTTACCCCGCGTTGTTAATTATTTGCAAGCAAAGGAAATGGGTGTTCTAATGGTGACCAAGCCCACCACCAAGTAACTTATGGATAACTTTCAGAAGGGCTGAAGTGCTTTTCATTGATGATGTTTTCTTGAAGTGGAATCAGGCTTTTGCTCTCAGAATTGGTTAGTTTGCGTTGTATGGTGCTGATTTCAACATCATATAACGCTTTTGGGAATGTCTTTTTGAGAAAAAGGGCAATCTCCTTTCGTGGTATTTTGAATGGTTGGGCGATATTCCACCCGAAGTGCATTAGGTCGATTGTCTTTAGCTCAGAGGAGATAGTGAGGGATTGTGCTTCATCTTGATTCCATCGTGAAGTGAGAAATAGCCGTAGCTCCTCACATAGCGTTTTGAGCTCTGCTTCTGAAATATAGGGTGTTAATGTCTTCTGAGAGTAGGTGATAATAGCATTAACTCTCTCTTGCTCTTCCTGGAGACGAAGTTCAAGTGTATTCTTTTTGTACTCAGAATAGTTAAAGGAGGACTCGGAAGAAGGCTTGACTGGCTCCGTGTCTTCCGACACTACTTCTGCGACAAGAGAAGGTGCTTGGGGCACGGTCTCTTTTCGTGGCTTTAGAAATAGTTGTATGACCTCATAGAGCAAGCTACGAATCAATAAAAAGCCAGCATACAGTATCAGTAGGCTAAAGATAAAGGTAATTATCGAGGTAAAACGATCAGCACCACATATTAGCACTTGATGCCTTGCATAGGCACTGAGTAATAGGCTGACCCCCATAATGGTCAAAAATAGGATATGATGTTCTTGTTTGTAATTATTCATGCTTGTTCTTGTCTTTTTTCGCAAACATAAATAACTATTGATGACCAACCATTAGATGAGGAAGTAGGGGGAACTATCGGGAAATTCAGGGAACTTTCTTTATCCTTGACACAATTTCTGCCATTTTCCGGAATGAAAATGCGTCATTTGCCGGAATGAAAACCTGCCATTTGCCGGAATGAAAACCTGCCATTTGCCGGAATGAAAATCTGTCATTTGCCGGAATAAGTATCGTAACTGTTTGTTAATCAGCAAATGTCTGTGTATATTTGCGAAGGCGATTATCTGGTTTTTCATTCGTGAATAATATGTATAGAAATAGGATAGCAGATCAACTTCTAAGTGACCAATTAGAAGCGGCAGGAGTGGTACTAATACAAGGTCCCAAGTGGTGTGGTAAGACCACAACGGCTAAGCAACAAGCCAAGAGCGTCCTTTATATGGACGACCCACGGACTCGGGAGGCTAATATTATTCTCTCAGAGTCGGAGCCATTGATGTTATTTAAAGGAGAGACGCCGAGATTGATTGATGAGTGGCAATTAGCCCCAAAGCTATGGGATGCAGCTCGCTTTGAAGTAAGCCAGAGAGGATTGCCTGGTCAGCTTATCTTTACTGGGTCTGCAGTGCCACCAAACACTTCGGAAATAACCCACTCAGGAACAGGGCGGTTTGCTTGGCTGACCATGCGACCGATGAGCCTTTGGGAGTCTGAGGATTCCACTGGGGCAGTGAGCTTGGGTGAACTATTCAAAGGAAAAGAGGTGAAAGCAGCAGTAGCCAAAGACCATTCATTGGCACAATTGGCTTACTTACTCTGTAGGGGAGGGTGGCCAGGCTCGCTGAACTTATCAGAAAAGGCCGCACTACTTCAGGCTAATAACTATGTAGATGCCGTAGTCAATAGTGATATCTCAAGAGTCGATGGGGTCAATCGTGATGCGGTTTTTGCCCAAAGGTTACTTCGTTCGTATGCAAGGCATCAAGGCACCCAAGCCCCAATATCTACTATCTACCAAGATTTGTCAAGCAATCACTTGGTGACCATGACAGAAGAGACCATTTCCTCGTATCTACTTGCATTGAAGCAAATTTTTGTGATTGAAGATATGCCTGCATGGAGTCCAAACTTGAGGTCCAAAACGACTATTCGCACCTCAGATACCAGATATTTTGTTGATCCATCTATTGCGACATCAGCATTAGGGGTAGGACCGAATGACTTGATTAAGGATCTCAATACATTTGGGTTGCTCTTCGAAACGATGGCAGTAAGAGACCTGAGAGTCTATGCTGATGCACTTGATGGTCAGGTGTACCACTATCGAGATAGAAATGGTCTTGAGTGCGATGCGGTACTGCATCTTAGAAATGGTCACTATGGACTTATAGAGATAAAACTTGGCGGAGATACTCTAATAGAAAAAGGGGCGGAGACCCTAAAGAAACTTGCAAGCAAGATAGACACAGATAAGATGCCCGCCCCTTCATTTTTGATGGTTTTAACTGGAACTGGCACCTATAGCTATCAGAGAAATGATGGAGTTTTTGTCGTCCCTCTAAGTGCCCTAAAAAACTAACACAATCTCGAGTATTGTTCTGGTTGTGAATAATGTGTAACCTATCATTAAATATAGATATTGTGTATATTTGCGTATTATATGATAGGTTGAATTATATGTCTAAGAATACAATGGGGACGAGGTTGCCCCGAAAGTTAGAGCAGAAGATTCAGATTGTAGGCGAACAGATTAAGCTGGCTCGTCTGAGACGCAATCTGACGATTGTACAGGTGGCAGAACGGGCTACTTGTTCAACCCTTACAGTCTCACGGATAGAGAAGGGCTCGCCCACTGTGGCCATCGGAATCTATCTCAGAGTACTCTATGCCCTACAGCTGGATGACGATATCCTTTGGCTAGCCAAGGAGGACGAACTAGGCCGTCGCCTCCAAGATTTGAGTATGGTAGATAGGAAGCGTGCTTCGAAGAAGGAGTAGTCATGAAGAAGTTACTTGTATATGCCGATTTTGATTGGCTTGAAGAGGTTAGACTAGTCGGGGAGTTGTCCTATGAGTCCATTCGTGGGGCTGACAGCTATGGTTTTTCTTTTGATAAAGAGTGGCTTCGAGATTATGGGAGTCTCTTTTTGAGTGCAGACCTCAATCCATATATTGGGACACAATATACAGAGGAAGGAAAAGATATTTTTGGTTGCTTTTCAGACGCATTGCCAGATCGCTGGGGTAGAATGCTATTCATGCGTAAGGAGCAAATTATAGCCAAGGAAGAACAACGATCAATCCATCGTATTTCATCATTCGATTATCTCCTTGGTATTGACGACTTTTCCCGAATGGGAGGTTTTAGATTTAAAGAGTCTCCAGAAGGTGATTTCATTAATAGTAGTCCAGTATTGAGGATGCCTCCTTTGACAGATATAAGGACTTTGGAGGCTGCTAGCTGGGAGATAGAGCAAAGCGAAGATGCTAATGAGTTACCTAATAAGAAATGGCTGTCTCAACTTTTGCAACCAGGTTCTTCGCTTGGGGGAGCCAGACCAAAGGCAAATGTGGTAGATACAGACAGATCTTTATATGTCGCTAAATTTCCATCCAGAAAGGATGACTATGATGCTGGGTTGTGGGAGCACTTCTGCCATCTGTTGGCAAAAAAAGCTGGTGTAAATGCAGCTAATACCAAAGTGATTTCTACAGGAACTAAGTATCACACTTTATTATCTCGTCGATTTGATAGGAAAGAGGGCGGAATTCGGATTTATTTTGCTTCAGCAATGACCATGCTAGGGTTGAATGATGGAGACAATGCCTCCCATGGTTATGGCTACCTCGATATCGTCGATTTTATCATCCAGCATTGTACGGATGTTCAAGCTAACCTGCAAGAACTTTACAGAAGGGTAGCCTTTAATATTTGTATTGGCAATAGTGATGACCACTTTCGCAATCATGGTTTTCTGCTGACGGCAAAAGGGTGGACTTTATCGCCTGCTTATGATATGAATCCTACACTCAGTCAGCATCAGAGTCTTCTCATTAATTCCAATACAAGCGAAGCCAATTTAGAATACTTGGCAGAGGCTTCTGACGAGTATATGCTTGAGAAGGAAGTCGCTCAACGCATTATTGATGAGGTTACTGAAGCAATGAGGGGGTGGCGTACGTTAGCCACAAAGCTAAATATCACAACCCGTGAGATACTTAGCTTTGAGAGTCGCTTTAATCTTACTATAGAGTGCTAAGGTGTCGTACTATAAAGCTCATAACATTTTCTATTGATAAATATTAACGAGTATTGCAAGAAATTAGGCGTATAGCTCAGAAATTATGGGATGGAATTATAGAAGAAGAATTAAAGTTGCCCCTGGCGTTAGACTAAACATTAGTAAGAGTGGCATTAGCTCTACGGTAGGCGTAAGGGGAGCTAGTATTACTCATGGAAGGAAGGGTACTTACATCAATACTGGTGTACCTGGAACAGGTTTTTATAGGCGTGAAAAAATATCAAATGACCGTGAACGGACTGAAAATACCCCAATAAGTATAGATAATAGTAAGTCAAAAACACATGTAGATGGATCAGGATTTCTGCTGTTCTTGTTATTTGGCTTGCCACTAATAATTATGCCAATACTTTACTTTTTGAATCATAGAAGTACTGTGTTTTGGTTTTTAACTATATTATATTCTATTGTTTATATTGGGATTGTTGTTTTGTGGATTAGAAAACAATTTATGCCTAAGTTTGATGAGGTATTAGAAGAGGCTGAAAAATCTTTACAGAACTATAATGGTACGGAAAAGAAGATACTTCAGAACTTTATTAATTGTTATAAACTATCTGATAAAATAGATACTCTAGAGAAAATTGTTGAAGAGCTTAAGTGCAAAACAGAGAAGAATAATTCAAAGAAACTAAAAAGAATAACCCACGAAAAGGAGTTAGAACTTGAAAAGTTAGTAGATGAACTAAAGCAAGTTCAATATGATGTTGATGCTGGGCTAACCATAGAAGAAAAAAGAGCATATGGGGCTTTATGTTCTTCTTTTGAAAAACTTATGTGTTCAGATAAAATATGGAAAATAACAAGTGTTGTGGAGACTAACCAGGTAAAATCTTGGGCAGTTAACTCAGTTGCACGAAAGAATGCGTCATTGTATCTCGGTGTATTTAACTTTCTTAGGTCTGAGTTTGATATACCCGTATTTGATCTAGGAGACATCAAATATTATCTTTATCCGGAGTTTGTAATTAGGGTAAATACGGTATTTGACTTTGAGGTTTATCCGCATAGAATAGCTATTATTGAGGCTAAATCAGTAGCTTTTTCAGAAGAAAGCGATATACCCCAAGATAGTAGAGTATTATATCATACTTGGCAATATGTTAATAAAGATGGAGGTCCAGATAAGCGCTTTTCAAATAATACCCAACTACCTGTGTGTAAATACTCTATGGTAAGCATTAGTGTAGCAGGTAATGTAGAAAAGATAATGTTTAGCAACTACGAATTAGCAGAAGACTTTGCTACTCAGTATAATGCGTATATTAAGAATCAGGTTTTAGATAATTATAGTAATTTTGATGAGGAGATATCTTCTTTTATCTCCCCCAGTTTTCAACGACCACTAAGTGATAGTTGGGGTATGATTGAGGATGAAACAAATGTGCCCAATGTAGCAACTTTCAGCATTTCTGTTGATTTATTTAATCATCTGAAAATGTTGAACAATCTAGAGTCGGTTAATAGTATTCTTCATTTTTATGAGAGTAAATTATCTGTAGCTGATTCCTTTACTTTTACTATTCAAAATCAATTAGCTTTTTTAGCACTACATGACTTAAGTAATTGCTGTAAAAAGATAGAGTATGATATAGAGAAGGATATAAAAACGGGAGGGGTATTCACGACATTTATAATGTTATTAACTAATAGGGATTTTAATAATGACTTAGATCTTTTAAACAAAGTTGATTTGGAGCTGATTGATTCAGCTTTACAGTTTTGGATGAGTTATAATAATTCTTTTGCGATTAACTACTCTTCAAAAAAGCTGTTGTTAGTAGAAATTTTGAGGCAAGGGTGCATAGAAGAATCTTTGATTGATCGTTATGTTGTGCTGTTCTATCGGTTAATGTCTTATTTAATTAAGATTGATGGTACAGTCACTCTTGAGGAAAGTACTCTACTAAGTAGTATCATGGATTCTTTGACTGAAAATAAGAATGATTTTACAATGTATTACCCTGACAATAGTGACCCCTTATTATATAAAGCAGCTAAAATTATAATTGATAATAAGAGAGCTGCAACAAGTTTATTGCAACAGCATCTAGGGATAGGCTACAATAGAGCAACTAACTTAATGAATGAGTTGGAGCTAAAAGGTGTTGTTGGTAGAGCAACAGGGCAATTTTCTCAACGCACAGTTCTCGTAGATGATATTTCCCAAATATCATTTCTAGAACACTCGGTAGGTGTGTTTGAGGTTGTTGAAAAGGAGGATGAAAAGTTACCTAACTCTACAGTGACAGCTCAATTATCAAATAAGGGAATGGCTCTTGAAAGGCTTAATGAGCTGATTGGATTAGAGGAGGTAAAAGAAGAGGTTGTGAGCCTCACAAATTATGTGAAGATTCAGCAATTGCGGAAAAAGAAGGGATTAGGTGTTAAGCCTCTTTCACTACATTGTGTGTTTACAGGGAATCCAGGAACGGGTAAGACTATAGTTGCTAGAATACTAGCTGAAGTATACAGAGATTTAGGTGTACTCCCCAAAGGACATCTTGTAGAAACTGATAGATCAGGCTTAGTTGCAGAGTATGTGGGACAGACCGCAGTTAAGACCAATAAAATAATTGACTCCGCACTGGATGGAGTGCTATTTATTGATGAAGCCTATTCATTAGTACAAGGTGGAAATAAAGATTATGGCAATGAAGCTGTCTCAACACTACTTAAGAGGATGGAGGATGATAGAGACCGACTTGTTGTTATTTTAGCTGGCTATGAAGAGGAAATGAAAATCTTCTTGGAGTCAAATCCTGGTTTATACTCTAGATTCAATAAGTACTTGAATTTCCCTGACTATACTGCACATGAATTAATAAGGATGTTTAAGTATTATGTGACTAAGTATGATTATGTATTAAATGAAAGTGCGGAAGAGTGTTTACTAGATTTATTTAATACATCTGTTGGAAATAAGGATAAGAGGTTTGGGAATGCTCGTTACGTTAGAAATGTATTTGAGAAAACATTGCAACTTCAAGCTACTCGTTTAGCCTCCATACCTAAAATTACTAAAGAGGTTTTGAAGATAATTACTGCAGAAGATATCCCTACTGAAAAATAGGATTTTAGTGGGGCTTAACTCCATTCTAACTAAAGCAGACTATCTCATCTGTGAAGTACAACCACTACCAAAGAGTATAAGCTCTATGGTAGTGGTTTTTATGTATATAAAGTAGTAGAAAGTACAAACAAGAACGAAGATTTTCCTCAATTCTGAGTTCTGTTATCACTAAATACTGTTAGTACCTCTACTTTTTATTTCAGGGAGATTTTGTGGGTGGTTTCTCGTTTCTTGGCGTTGATGAGGTCGGCATAGATTTGGGTGGTGGAGACATTTTTGTGGGTCAGCATTTTGGAGACGGTGTAGATGTCTGTTCCCATGGAGAGCTGGAGTACAGCGTAGGTGTGACGGAAGCAGTGAAAGGTAATATGTTTGGCGATACCAGCTGCCTCAATCCACCTCTTTAGAGGGTAATTGGTCATGCTTCGCTCTAACCCCTTAAAGACCTTTCCTGTGCTTGGTTCTCCGCAAAGTTCGTATGCTTCATAGCTGATAGGGAGGGTTGCTTCCGTCTCAGTCTTTTGGGTCTTGATGCGGATGCAATAGCCATCATCTGGAGCCAGCTCTATGTGGTGCCATTTTAAGTTCAGTATATCACTGATGCGTAAACCTGTGAGGCAAGCAAAAAGTGAAGCTCGCTTAAGTACTTCGTAGTCACACGGAGTCTGAGCCAGACGCTTCAGTTCGTCAAGAGTGAGGTACTCTTTCTTGACCTCTTGGGGCTCAATCTTATCCAAAAAGTCATTGACATTTTCCTTGATGAGCTTGTCTCTGTAGGCAATCTTCAGCAACCCTCTAAAGGTCGAATAATACCCCGAAGCAGAGTTTACTGATATTTTGCCCTTGCGTTGCAGTTTATTGGCATTGAGCAGATACTCTCTAAAGTCTTGGCAGAGCTCCACAGTGATGTCGCCAAAAGTGCAGTGTCCCTGCACGAAGTTGTAGAAGTGCTTATAGACGATGTCCCACTTCTCATCTTTTTTCTTGCACATCTCTTTGAAGTAGGCGAGGAAGTCCTTCTTCATCTTGTGGTGGTCGAGGAAGTCAAACTGCTCATTGATGAGCGACTGCATGCGAATACCACGGATGGCTTCTGCTTTGTAGAGCATGTCTCGGTTGAACTGTCGCTCCAGTTCGTTCTTTGGCTTCTCAAAGATATAGATACCAAGATACTCTCTTCGCATCATCTTCATTGTTTCGGGATTTCGGACTCCTGGATAGTAGTCCAAATAGAGTGAAATCTTACCATTCGGGTAAACTCTCTGTCTCAATGTCACTTTAACACATGTATGGTTGTTCATTCGTTCTAATATTTAATGGGTTATACATATCATTTGCAAGCAAAGTAAATCAGTTATCTATCGGTGACTACGATAACCGAGAAGTAACTATTGGATAATCATAGGTGGTTCGAATATTTGATCAAACTCTTTCTGAGGAACAAGAACAATCCGTCCTTTCTTAACCCTTGACACCTTATATTGCTTCAGGTAGTGATAGACTTGGTCGCGAGTGAAGTTGTACTTCTCCATAATTTCAGGGACTGTGTAGTACTTGACTTCCTCCTTCTCAATCACCCCTTTGGCTTCTTGTACATGCCTTTTGGAGTAAAAGGTCTTATTGCCTTCCTTCTTCTTAGGGATGTTGTGGTCGTAAACAAGATTGTAAACAGCCGAAAGGGTCATCCCAAATCTCTCTGTGATCTCATCTGCCGTACACCATTCAGTAATATCTGGGTCAGCAGCATACTGAGCAAAGTAGGCGTCGATGTGTTTTTTGCTCCAATAGGTTCGCCCTCTATTGTAGGTCTTAGGGATATTCTCCCGCTTCCCGATGGCAAAGAGAGAGGAGCGTGAAATCTTGAAAAGCTCACAGACCTCTTCCGAACTATAAAGCTCCGTGATATTCGTTCTCTCAGTTGGAAGTCGTTTGACATAAGGTCGTTCAGCCAACATCCAATCGATGTCCTCTCGCCTAATTAAAGTTAAGCGACTGGATAGCTTTGAAGCTCGTAAGCGCCCAGAGTAAATCTGTTTGTAAACTCCTTGGACTGTTAGTCCCAAAAGAGCTGCTGTCTCGGCAACCGAAAGGTAGGGACGGTCTTTTAGATGAGCTACTGGTTGTTCTTGGATTACTCTCTGTGTCTCCACTTCGGTCTTTTTTACTCGTTCTACTCTTTTTCTTGCCTTGTATGCTCTACTCGCACAAGTGTGAGAACAGAATCTCGTGGAGACTTTCTGTGCTGTGAACTCTGCTCCGCAGTGCTCACAGATTTTCTTGATAGGTATCTTACTTCCTGCCATAATTAATCGTTATTTCGCCTTTTTTGTTATCTCATCATACTCCATATTCAACCATATTCAACTTTGTCTAGCACCTCGGGAGGACAAAAGTGGGTGGGTAGCTGTGCGGTACAATAGCGGTACAAAAATGGGCGCAAAAACGACTAAAATCGATGACGAACGAGTGTTTTTGATAAAACAAAAGGCACTCAAATAGAGTGCCTTAGTGATGTTTTGTGATGGTTAGTAATCGGGGATTACTTGCCGATGCAGAAGTTGGCGAAGATGTTGCCGAGGAGGTCGTCTGTGGTGACTTCGCCGATGACTTCGCCGAGGGCTGAGGTGGCTGCCCGGAGGTCCTGAGCAAGTAGATCGCCAGAAAGGCCTAATGAGATACCCTCTGATACATTTTGTAGTGCTTCGCTTGCTTTGTAAAGGGCTTCTGCTTGGCGAATGTTGGTGACCATTACCTGATCGTTCGCTACTGTGATATGCTTGAATTGGTTGTGTAGCAGTTCTCGCACTTGTGCGATGCCATCTGTAGATTTAGCTGATATCCTGAGTTCCTTATTCGCTAGTCTCTCAGTTAACCACGCTGAGATATTCTCGATTTGGTCACTTGAGGAGATATCAGTTTTATTGATTATAGGCGTTATTTTCTCTTGGTAATTGGCTAAGGATTGGAGTAATATGTCTAACTCGCTGAGCTGTTCACTCGGGTCTATCATCCATAGGATATGCTCGGCATTCCCTGCACGTTCAAGTGCCCGTTTTATACCAATGCTCTCAATCTTATCCTCTGTTTGACGGATCCCAGCGGTATCAATAATTCGGAACTGCTGTCCATCAATGAAGAGGGTGTCTTCGATGATGTCGCGTGTGGTTCCATGGATATCTGAGACGATTGCCTTGTCTTCTTGGAGCAGTCCATTTAGTAGAGTGGACTTACCAGCGTTAGTACTGCCTACAATAGCTATGGGGATACCATTCTTGATTACTTGGCTGGTCTCATAGCTTTTCGCCAATTCCAATATCTCCTTTGTGATGTTTGAACATCTGCTTTTTAGTTCTTCTCTTGAGACAAATTCAATGTCTTCCTCGCTGAAATCTAATTCCAATTCGATCAATGAGGCGAAGTTAATGAGTTGCTCTCTAAGGTCTTCTATTTTGTGACGAAAAATACCTTTCATTTGAGTTATAGATAAGCGAAGAGCAGCCTTATTCGTGCTTGCTATAAGATCTGCTACACTTTCAGCTTGGCTTAGGTCCATCTTACCATTAGCAAAGGCTCTGCGAGTAAACTCTCCAGGCTCTGCCAATCTAGCACCATGTCTTAGTAAAAGTTTTATGACCAATGAGAGTACAAAAGGTGACCCATGGCAAGTGATTTCTACTTGATCTTCCCCTGTATATGAGTGAGGAGCTCGCATCACTAATACCATAGCGTCATCAATAGATTCTCCTGTCTTGGGCTCTTTAATCCAGCCGTAAGCAGATGAGTATGGAGGAATTTCGTTGATGAAAACTCCTTTCCTAGCTGGAAAGAAAATTTGTGAAACGATGCTTAGGGATTCACTACCAGATATCTTAATGGTCCCTTGTGCACCTAGCCCGTTAGGTGTAGCTATGGCACAGATTGTATCTTGGATGGAGCTCATAGGTTCTTGAGTATAAGATAAGAGAACTCACCCCAAGCATACCGCTTGGATCGGGCGGTGTGCTTAGGATGATATTCCTACTTTATTGTTATTATCCCCGAAAGGGGGAAGCCATCGGTGGCGATGCTGAAGAAATTTTATTTCTTATCAGCGTGCTTACGATTACCGTAACGGCTCATGAACTTATCTACACGACCAGCAGTATCTACTAGCTTAGCCTTACCTGTATAGAAAGGGTGAGAGCTACTAGAAATTTCCACCTTGATTAGTGGATAAGTAAAGCCATCAATCTCAATCTCTTCTTTTGCTGTAGCAGTTGAACGAGTGATAAAGACCTCGTCGTTTGACATGTCCTTGAATACCACCTCACGGTATCCTTCTGGATGAATATCCTTCTTCATTTTGGTTGTATTATTTAACTAGTACATTTTTCGTAATTGACTGCAAAGGTACCCAAAACAATTTATATCTCCAAGGTTTATTTATTTGGAAATCAAAAATATGAGTTATTACTATTGTAGTCGTCTTTATTCTTTTATCGCAGCAATGCCTGGCAGGGTTTTCCCTTCTATAGCTTCGAGCAAAGCTCCACCGCCAGTAGAAACGTAGCTCATCTCGTCTGCCAGCCCGAATTTATTGACACAAGCAACAGAGTCACCACCACCTACTAGTGAGTATGCCCCATTTTTAGTGGTTTCTGCTATTACCTTAGCCATTTCGTGAGATCCCTTGGCAAATTTATCAAATTCAAAAACCCCAAAAGGTCCATTCCACAGGATAGTCTTTGACTCTTTAACTATCTGTGAGAAAATCTCTATTGATTTAGGGCCTATGTCTAAGCCTAGCCATCCTTCAGGGATTGACATAGTAGAACAGATCTGAGTATTAGCATTGTTGGAAAATTCATCTGCGGCAACACAGTCTTCACCTAATACTAGATTGACGCCTTTGGCTTTAGCCTTAGCTTGAATTTCGAGTGCGGTATCCAATTTATCCATTTCACAGATTGAATTTCCGATTTCACCGCCATTTGCTTTCATGAAAGTGTAGATCATTCCTCCAGTTAGGATTAAGTTGTCCACTTTATTTAGGAGATTCTCTATGATCTCAATCTTAGTTGAAACTTTAGAACCTCCCATGATCGCTGTAAATGGACGTTCTATATCCTCCATGACTTTAGCTACAGCATCGACTTCTTTCCCCATTAGGTAGCCAAACATTTTATGGTCAGCATCAAAATATTTAGCCATCAAAGCTGTAGATGCGTGTGCTCGGTGTGCTGTTCCAAAAGCATCATTGACGTACACATCAGCTAGGGCTGCTAGTTGTTTGGTGAACTCAGGTTGCCCCTCTTTGCCATCACCCTTTCCCTCTTCTTCTGCGTGGAAGCGTAGGTTCTCAAGGAGTAGGACTTCTCCGTCCTGAAGCTTATTCGTGAGTTCAAGGGTCTCGTCCCCAATGGCATTAGGAGCAAACATGACATTTGTGCCCAGTAGCTCTTCTAGTCTTGGTAGGATGGAGCGTAGTGAGAGTTTGGGGTTCGCTTCCCCCTTAGGACGCCCTAAGTGTGACCCTATAATGAGTCTGCCACCATCTTTGATTATCTTTTGCAAGGTGGGTAGAGCTGCACGCATACGATTATCATCTGTAATCCGTTGGCTTTCATCCATAGGTACGTTAAAGTCAACTCTTACAAATACTCTTTTCCCCTTAAAGTTATAACTATCAATATTCGCCATAATATAATCAGTATCTTCTTTGTGATTAATTTTCAGAACAAATCTAACTAAAATTTAATTAGTCTTCGACTGTTCTTATAATAAAAATATTACTAATAACTGAGCTGCTAGAACTCTCATAAACATTGTTAGTGGATATACTGTAGCATAACTTACTGCAGGGTTGTCAGTCGCCGATAACGATGTGGCATAGGCTAGTGCTGGTGGGTCTGTTGTGGCACCTGCTATCAAGCCACAGAGGTTGAGGTAATTGATTTTCATCACAAATAAGCCTATGATTCCTGTTATGATGATCGGTACTATCGTGATGATAAGTCCATATCCAACCCATACGAAGCCTCCATTATTCACTAGAGTGTCTACAAATCCATTTCCGGCACCTAGTCCTACGCAAGCTAGGAACACGCTGATGCCTATTTCGCGTAGCATTAGATTAGCACTAGTGGTTGTGTAAGATACCAGCCCTATATGATGACCAAATCTGGCAATTAGAATAGCAACGATGAGAGGTCCGCCAGCGAGCCCAAGTTTGACAGGCTGTGGAATTCCAGGGAATATAAATGGGATGGATCCTAGCAGTATACCTAGGGCTATCCCTAAAAAGATTGTTACAAGGTTGGGCTCATTAAGATGTCTTACAGAGTTTCCTAAAATAGGAGTGATAGAGTCTATAGCAGCTTCACTTCCAACGACATTTAATCTGTCACCATACTGTAGTATGAAGTCTGGAGATGCTACTATCTGCACTCCTGAGCGGTATATGCGTGTTACGTTTACTCCGTAAAGGGCCCTTAGGTTGAGTTGCTTGAGACTTTTGCCATTGATATTTTTCTTAGTGACGACGATCTTCTTAGCATTGTACTTAGATTCATTCGGCGTCCATTGAGATCTTTCCATTTTTAAGGCTTTGCCAATGGTCGCGGTAATGGCTTTGGTATCTCTTTTTTCAGTAATGACAAATATTTTATCACCCTCCTCGATAATTGTCCCGGAGTTCGCTATACTAATATTTCCTGTTGACTTTTTTAAGATTCTAGATACTACGAAGCTGCTATTAGGAAGTAGCCTTGAAAGTTCCTGTACTGTAATTCCAAATAATGAGGGGTTCAGAACTTCAAGAGAAAGAGGAATAGTACTGATTTCTTTGTCGTTGGATGCGGCTATAAGTTTTTGCTCCTCTTTCTCGAGGCTTATTTTTCCAATTCTTTTTAATAGCACTAAGGATAGTATTATTCCGATGACACCAAGGGGGTATGCGACAGCATAGCCTAGAGCTATGGAGGGGTCCTCCACTCCTACTATATCAGAATATGCTTGTTGTGCCGCTCCTAGACCGGGAGTGTTGGTGATAGCTCCACTCATTATACCAACCATGGTCTGCAGGGGAACATCTGACACTAGATAAATAACAATGGTCGTTATGACACCAAGAAGCACTAATATCAGGGCTAGTAGATTCATTTTACTACCGCCTTTTTTGAAATTATTGAAAAACCCTGGTCCTACTTGAAGTCCAATAGAGAATACAAATAGGATCAGCCCAAACTCTTTAAAAAAGTGTAGTATGTTTTGATCAATAGACATACCTAGCTCGCCAAAAAAAATACCTACAAATAGTATGAGGGTCGCTCCAAGCGATATGCCAGCAATTTTTATGCGACCCAAAATAATTCCTAGCATAATGGTAATAGCTAGTATAAAAAGAGAGTGTGCTACTCCTGACCCAAATAAGAGTTCGTTAAGCCAATTCATAAATAAAAGATTTTTATAGATAAATCAATTCTATACAAACTTACCTAAATAAATTGATGATTTAATATGTGTAAAAACTTGGTTTACAAGGCTAAAATATCTAAAAGTAAGTAAATAGGTCATTATTCAAAATGTTTTATAGTAGGATTAATGTTTGGCTTTGTATTTTAGTTTTTATAGCAGCTTTATATCATTTTTTTATCGTTGTGATAATAATAAGAGTTAGGAGACAAAAGTGTTACTTAATTTGTCTTTAAAATACATAGTGTTTCTTTTCTGTTAAGAAAATCCTTGATGCTCATGTCTTTGAGTTCTCTTTATGTATTATTTTGTAGTTTTGTGAGAGATAGATTAAGTGATATTACTGTCCTTTTTATACTTCCATGGTTACTACAGACGAATACAAATACTTTGATAGGGATATCAGTTGGTTGGCTTTTAATAAACGGGTATTATTGGAAGCTCATGATAAGAGTGTCCCTATATATGAGCGAATAAATTTTTTGTCGATCTTTTCCTCTAACCTTGAGGAGTTTTATCAAGTGCGTGTCGCTGGTGCTCGACAGGCAATAATGAGAAATCAGGGTGATAACTCACTCAGACAATTGTCCCGGATCCAAACATTTGAAAAGCTGACTGCTGAAGTTCAAGAGCAAGAGACCTTATTTCGTGAGGCTTGGGAAGATGTGATGGTGCCAGATCTCAAAGAGATTGGTATGGATGTCTATACTGATTATAAGAAGTTCTCAGGGAGGGTCCTTGCACATGTGGATGCATATTTTCGAGAAGAGGTATTCCCTTTCCTACAGCCTGTGCTGATTAGTCCTAATCTTGTCAAAGTATTCATTAGGGATAAGCGGATATATCTTTGTGTACATCTAAGGCGAAAAGAAGATCATGCCGAGCGGTACTATATGATTAAGTTACCATTTACTAAAGTACCAAGATTTCTGTCATTGCCGAGTGAAGAAGGCCGTTATGCATATACTTTTTTGGACGAAGTGGTTCGGTATGGATTACCACTTTTATTTCCTGGGTATGATGTCGTGAGCTCATATAGTTTTAAAACTTCTCGTGATGCAGATATCTTAATTGATGAGGATGAGGGGGGAGTAGAGCTAGCGGAGTCTATAGAGTCTCTTATCAGAAAGCGTAAGATTGGTAGTGTGACTCGCTTTCAATATGATGAAGATATGCCTCGGGAGATGTTATCGGTTATCATGGACGCATTTGGTATCAAGGATGATGATTTGCTAAAAGGACGGCGTCATTTACAATTGCGTGATTTGAAAAATTTACCGAACCCATTTGGTAAAAAATATGAGCAATGGTATCACGATGCTATCCCTCATGCGAGATGGGAAATGTCGAGGTCTAAGATTGATCATCTATTGGCTCAAGACGAAGCACTCTTTGTTCCATATACATCGTTTCAATATCTCATTGATACATTAGATGAGGCATGTAATGATCCTCGGGTTCGTAGCATAAAACTGACACAGTATAGGGTTGCAGATGATAGTGAAGTCATAGATGTACTAATCAAGGCTGCCAATAGTGGTAAAAATGTAACTGTTTTTGTAGAGCTTAAGGCTCGATTTGATGAGGAGAATAACCTCCAGACAGCAGCGAGAATGAAGCGTCATGGCGTTAAGATTATTTATTCTCTTCCTGGACTTAAGGTTCATGCTAAGACCTGTTTTATAGAATTTCATCCATGGGCAATGCCTGAGAAAAAGGGAATTGCATGTTTTAGTACTGGTAACTTTAATGAGAGCACGGCAAAGATTTACTCAGATATCTCAATGTTTACTTCTCGTCCAGAGTTGGCTAATGAGTTAGCGGCTCTATTTGAGCATCTGGAGAATCCAAAAGAGAAAATACACTTTGAGAATTTATTAGTCGCCAGTCATGGTATGGTGGAGGGGATTCATCGTTTGATTGATTACGAGATCAATGAAGCAAAGGCTGGAAGAGAGGCACGAATCATTCTTAAGATGAATTCATTAGAGGAGCAATTGGTTATTGATAAACTCTATCAGGCTTCTGAGGCTGGAGTTAAAATAGATCTTCTGATAAGAGGAATTTGTAGAGTAATTCCAAATCAATCTTACAGTAAGAATATCACGATAATACGGTTGGTGGATATTTATCTAGAACATGCTAGGATATGGTTCTTTCATCACGGCGGAGAAATGCTATACTATATTTCCTCTGCCGATTGGATGGGGCGTAATCTATACCGACGGATTGAGTGTGCAACACCTGTAGTTGAACCAATGATAAAAAACTTTTTGCAGGACATACTTGATACTTGTCTGGCTGATAATGTTAAAGCTGTTTATGTTGATGAGCACTTGAACAACGTACCGAAGATAGCTCCAGGTGAGTCACCCATTCGTACTCAAGAGAAATTGTATAATGTGGTGGAGCACTTTAATTCGCTTCCTCCATTTTATGACCACAATTATGCTCGGAAGAAGGATTTTCCTATGAAAGAGTCAGATGATGCTGATGTCTCGGCTGATAGTGTTGCTAGGAATAATGATTCTAGACATGTGGGGGATGTTGATTTCACTCAACATAAGGCTAAGAGATCATGGTTTTATAGGCTATTTCTCAGAAAAAAGAGGTAACTTAGCAGTTCAATAAAGCGCATTTTAATAATAAAATATTAATAGTAGTATAATGTTTTCGGGAATAGTTGAATGTACCGCAACGGTATTAAGGATTGAATATGAGGATAATAGTGACAATGTGCATCTGACTTTATCAGCCCCTTTTGTAGAAGAGTTGAAAATTGATCAGAGTGTTTCACATAATGGTGTTTGTCTCACTGTAGTTGATATTGACCTGCAAGAGAATAGTTATACAGTAACGGCTATAAAAGAGACATTGATCAGATCTAATTTAGGTGATCTAAAGGTTGGGGATCTTGTTAATCTAGAACGTAGCATTCAGGTTAATGGTCGATTAGATGGTCACATTGTTCAGGGGCATGTGGATACAACCGGGACTTGCACAGCCATTACGGACTCCGACGGAAGCTCATATTTTACCATTCAATACGATGTGCCCAAGGAGATGGCACTAAGGGGCTATATGACCGTTGAGAAGGGCTCTGTCTGCGTTAATGGCGTTAGCCTTACCGTAGTGGATTCTACTACAAATAGCTTCAAAGTAGCTATTATACCTTATACTATTGAGCATACTAATTTTAAGACTCTTGAAGTAGGGAAGCGTGTAAACTTGGAATTTGATATTATAGGGAAGTATTTATCCCGTATTATAGAGATTCAGAAACAGTGAACTTTTACGAGCTTATAAATCATCGACAGAGTGATAGGAAGTATGATTCATCTCGTCCTATTCCACGGGATGTTATTGATAGGATCATAAATGCCGCTCGCCTTGCCCCTTCTGCCACGAACTCACAGCCTTGGCATTTCATTGTTGTAGATGAACCCGAGCTAAAAAGCAAGGTCGCTAGTGCCTTGACTTCTACTCTTACGGGTAATATGAATAAATTCGCAACAGAGGCTTCTGCCTTGATTGTTATTCTTGAAGAGCCAGCTAATGCGATGGGAAAGATGGGTAACCTTATTCTTAAAAAGCATTTTCCACATATTGATTTAGGTATTGCTGCATCACATATTGTTTTGGCTGCGGCAGAGGAGGGGATTGGCAGCTGTATTATTGGCTGGGTGAATGAGAAAAAAGTTCGAGAGTTATTGGATATTCCGAATAAGAAAGCAGTCCCGTTAGTGATTTCTTTAGGGTATTCTCTTGAAGAGCCTAAACAGAAGAAAAGAAAAGCTCTTGGGGAGATTAGTTCTTATAACGGTTACCAAAAAAGTAAGCTCCCAAACAGTGATTTGTAATTGAAAGGAAAGATAAAAATGGCAGTACAGAAACCGTCAATACCAAAAGGAACTCGTGACTTTTCGCCTGAGGAGATGGCGAAACGTAATTATATATTTAAAACTATCAGAGGAGTCTTTAGGACCTATGGGTTTAGAGAGATAGAAACTCCTGCAATGGAGAATCTTGGTACTCTTACTGGGAAATATGGAGAAGAGGGGGATAAGCTACTTTTCCGTATCTTAAACAGTGGCGATATGCTAAAGAGCTTCGATAGAGACGAATTAAAGGATATCACCTCTTCTGAATTTGCCTCTAGAGCTTGTGATAGGGGACTTAGGTATGACCTTACTGTCCCTTTTGCTAGATATGTAGTTCAGCATCGTAATGATCTGACATTCCCATTCCGTCGCTTTCAGATACAGCCAGTGTGGCGTGCAGATCGACCTCAAAAAGGACGTTATAGAGAGTTTTTCCAGTGTGATGCGGATGTGATAGGGTCAGACTCATTATTACATGAAGTAGAGTTAACTCGTATCCTGGATAGTGTTTTTCGTCGCTTGGGTGTGAATGTTGACATTCTACTAAATAATAGGAAAATATTAAGTGGCATAGCAGAAGTCTTAGGCGTAGAGAATATTTTGGATCTCACTATTGCTATCGACAAGCTGGATAAGATAGGATGGGATAAGGTGCAAGCGGAGCTCATAAGTAAAGGCATTACTCAAGATGCGTGTGATAAACTTGAACCCATTATCTCTTTAGATGGTACAAATAAGGAGAAGTTAGAGCGTATGCGTCTCCTATTTGCTAATTCTGAAGTGGGGTTAAAGGGCGTAGAAGAGATGGAATATATTCTGGATATACTATCATTAGGGCCAATCAAAAATAAGGTGAAGGTAGATCTGTCTTTGGCTCGTGGTCTAGATTATTACACAGGGACCATCTTCGAAGTGAAGGCACAAGATGTGGAGATGGGTAGTATCTCTGGTGGGGGACGTTATGATAATCTTACTGGCGTTTTTGGATTAGATGGCATGAGTGGGGTAGGCATCTCTTTTGGTGCCGATCGTATCTTTGACGTGTTAAACCAATTAGACCTTTATCCTAAAGGGATTGGTACCGGTTCACAGCTCTTATTTATCAATTTCGGGGATAAATCTATTAGATATATTATCCCTATTCTCCAGGTGATTAGGCGGGCGGGAATTTCTGCAGAGCTTTATCCTGATGAAGCCAAGATGAATAAGCAGATGAAATATGCCAATGCTCTGAATATACCATACGTTGCGTTCGTTGGCGATGATGAAATCGATAGCAGAACCATCTCCCTAAAGAATATGGAGACAGGTGAACAAAAAACATACACTTTAGAGACGCTGATAGAGCTATTAAAGTCCTAAATTAAAGAGCATTTAGGTAATGCATACGAATCGCAATAATGAGCTGGAGCTACAGCTGGATATAATGCCCTTTTATTTGGATTTTGAGAAGCAATACCCTTTGAGCCAAATAGTTAGTTGTATGATTCATGCTTCTGGAGAACATGCTAATTATTATGGGTTTGGTATTGAGTCTCTGATGAAGCGGGGTATCTCTTGGGTCCTAAGTCGAATGACTATAGACTTTGTAAAGCCAGTTATTGTATCTCGACCGCTATCTATAATTACAGGAGTTTCATCTTGGTCTGGCTTAGGAACTAATCGTGTCATTCGTCTTGCTCAGGATGGTATGCCTGTGGCGGATGCAAATTCCAAGTGGGTAGCTATTGATATGAAGAAGAGGATGCCAGTTAATATAGAGTCTATACTAACAGATCCAGCAATAAGGTCTGATTACACTGGAGTGACTGTTCCAGAAATGCCCAAAAGGTTGTGGAATATAGAGGTTCAAGAGCGACTCGAACCGATTTACAAACATGTGGTGAGGTATTCCGATCTTGATCTTAATTGTCACGTTAATACAGCTGTCTGGATTTCACTTGCGATGGATGCTATTCCTATTGAAAAAATTCGTCATAATAGAGTCAAGCGAGCTCACTTGCGTTTTATTAAGGAAGGACGAGCAGGAGATGAATTAGTTATTCATACATTTCAGACTGCTGATGCGGTGTGTGTGCAGATTAATTGTGATGAAGCTAGTTACTTCCAGCTTCTTGTTGAGTGGAATAGGGAATGTTGAATATTTAGTCTAGCTCAATGGCAAATCTTAAGAAGAAGAAAGAGATTCGGCAGGAACCTAAGACACAATGTGTAAGCATCTACTTTTCGGGAGAGGAACTGAAGATGCTTGATTATTACATTCAGAAGTTCAAGCATAAGAATAGGTCTTCATATATTCGTAAATTGGTAATGACCGATGTCCTTTCACAGTTATTTGAATCTTATCCTACTCTTTTTGAACAGGATATCACGCCGAAGATGATTGATGAAAAAACTTCAATGCACAATGAATAGCGAGATATATACGGATCAATTTTTTATGCAACAAGCTCTGCTTGAGGCTAAGGAAGCCTACGATGTTGGAGAAGTCCCGATAGGAGCAGTCGTAGTCGTAAATGATATGATCATCGGTCGAGGTCATAATCTTACGGAGTCATTGCAGGATGTTACAGCACATGCAGAGATGCTGGCTATTACCGCTGCACAAAATTATCTTGGCTCAAAGGTACTCCCTGATGCTACTCTATATGTAACCATCGAACCCTGTGTTATGTGTGCAGGGGCTTTGAGATGGTCCCGAATAGGAAGGGTGGTATGGGGTGCCTCAGAACCCAAGGTCGGTTTTACACAGTTTAGCTCTAAGATTCTACACAAGAAGACAATTGTAACCTCAGGGGTGATGGAAGAGGACGCCGTAGAGTTGATGCAGCGATTCTTTCAATACAGGCGTTAGTATTATTTCAAAGTTTATTGGACCTTCTTCTACGGAAAAAACTTCACCGAAAGTTGGTCCTTTGTCTAAAAGTGGTGTTTGAAAGGTCCATAATATGAAGTGCGGGGCTCTTTTTCTTTTATTTTGAATTATTTGTAGATGGTTAGTTCTTTTTGGCTATCTTTGTTTCGATTTTATTAAGTTGTATTGCAAATCCAAATTTCACTCAATGTCTGTCCCAGAACACAGTCAATATAAATCGGATTATTCTCCATATTACTCATTTAGTAGGATGGAGTGGAGTAGGTTGGATAGTCATCCAGACTTTCCATTCGATGAGATTGATTTGAGTAAGTTGCAAGCTCTTAATGAGCCATTAACCGAAGAGGAGGTCAGTGATATATACTTACCTCTCTGTCGTTTATTGCAGATTCATATTACCCATTACCAACGGCTTCATCGCGAGTATGATCAGTTCTTTCATAGAGAGAGTAGGCATGTACCTTATGTGATAGGTATTGCAGGTAGTGTTGCCGTAGGTAAGAGCACGACCGCTAGGGTCTTGCAGAAATTACTATCTATGGGTGAGAATATGCATAAAGTAGACCTTCTTACTACCGATGGTTTTTTATTGCCTAATATGGTATTGGAGGAGCGTGGTATCCTTAATCGTAAAGGTTTTCCTGAGAGCTATGATGTACGGCGTTTACTTAACTTTCTTGCTGGTATAAAGAGTGGAAGAGGGCATTTAGAAGTGCCTAAATACTCCCATCTATATTATGATATTATCCCTAATGAGGTTCAGATCATTGATCACCCTGACGTCTTGATTGTTGAGGGTATTAATGTTCTTCAGGTTTCTGATGTCATGGGGTATAGGCGTAGGAGCATTTCTGTGTCTGATTTTTTTGACTTCTCAATCTATGTGGATGCTAATGAATCGAGTATTCGCCGCTGGTATTTAGATCGTTTTATTAGATTGCAAGAAACCGCTTTTACAAACCCTAAGTCGTTTTTCTATCGTTATGCAGACTTGCCTCGTGAGGAGGCTATTCAGATAGCAGACCAAATATGGGAAAGTATAAACTTAAGAAATCTAACTGAAAATATTCTCCCGACACGTCTTAGATCACAATTGATTTTAGAGAAAAGTGATGACCATAAGGTGCGTGGAGTTCGTCTTCGTAAGGTTTAATTGCTTCTGTTTGTGATCTCCTCTTTGTTTTGAAGTGGGAGGCCTTCTTTTTTTTGTTTTTGAATACTTGGCATTTATAGAGTTGTCCATTTTGTGTGACTAATATATTTCATTGATGTTAAATCTTCAGCTTCTGAAAGATTTTCTATATTTGTTAAGTAATTGTTTCCCAGGAGTGTAATGTTTATGATCTGGAGAGTTTGTAGATTTTTCATTTTGATTTGTTTCTAATCATGGACAACTCTCAATAATTAAATATATATTTGTGTTATGAAACTGTAGAAAATATCACAATTTATATTTTTAACAAAAATGGAAAACTATAGCTTTGAAGAAGTGTATAAAGCTACACTAGATTACTTCAAGGGAGATGAGCTTGCCGCTAAGGTTTGGAGCTCAAAGTATGCACTCAAAGACAATAAAGGCAACATCCTTGAGCGTACTCCTGAGGATATGCACCATAGGATAGCAAAAGAAATTGCTAGGATCGAAGAGAAATATCCTAACCCCATGAGCGAAAAAGAAATCTATGATTTGATGGATCATTTTCGCTATATCGTACCACAGGGAAGTCCAATGACAGGAATAGGAAATGAGTACCAAGTGGCCTCGTTGTCTAATTGTTTTGTTATAGGAATGGATGGACCTAGTGATAGCTATGGTGGTATCTTTAAAGTTGACGAGGAGCAAGTGCAATTGATGAAGCGTAGAGGTGGTGTAGGTCACGACCTTTCACATATACGCCCTGCTGGATCTCCAGTCAAAAACTCCGCATTAACTTCTACAGGTCTTGCTTCATTCATGAGTAGATATTCTAATTCAACTCGTGAAGTAGCTCAGGATGGACGTCGTGGAGCATTGATGCTTTCTGTTTCTATTCAGCACCCCGATAGTGAGTCTTTCATCGATGCTAAGCTCGAGGAAGGAAAGGTCACAGGAGCTAATATCTCTGTGCGTATCACAGATGAGTTTATGAACGCTGTTGTAGAAGACAAGGATTATACCCTGCAATATCCAGTAGAGGTTGATAATCCGAAGGTAAAAAAGACTATTAAGGCTAGAAGACTATGGGAGAAAATTATTCATAATGCATGGAAAAGTGCAGAGCCTGGTGTTTTATTCTGGGATACGATTACGAAGGAGTCTATTCCAGATTGTTATGCAGATTTGGGCTTCCGTACTGTATCCACTAATCCATGTGGCGAGATTCCCTTATGTCCTTATGACAGTTGTAGATTATTAGCCATTAACTTATATGGCTATGTTGAAAAGCCTTTTACTAAGGATGCGAGATTTAATTTTGATCTTTTCCGTAAGCACGTTGGGTATGCCCAGAGGATAATGGATGATATCATTGATCTTGAGAAAGAAAAAATTGATGGTATTATAGCTAAGATCGAAAAAGATCCTGAGAGTGATGATATTAAGCGAACAGAGTTAGAACTGTGGAAGAAAATCCGTTCTAAGACTCTTCAAGGACGACGTACAGGAGTTGGGATTACTGCTGAAGGTGATATGTTGGCGGCATTAGGTTATCGATATGGTACCGAAGAAGCAACAGCACATGCTGTAGAAGTGCAGAAGACCCTTGCCCTATCTGCATATCGTAGTTCAGTCCAAATGGCTAAGGAACGTGGTGCTTTTGAGCTATATGACTCAAAGCGTGAGGAGAAGAATCCATTTATTTTACGAATTAAGGAAGCTGACCCTGAACTATATAAGAATATGCAAGCATACGGCCGACGAAATATAGCATGTCTTACCATTGCACCTACTGGCTCTACAAGTATCATGACTCAGACGACATCGGGTATAGAACCAGTGTTTATGCCAGTCTATAAGCGTCGTCGTAAAATTAATAGTAATGAAGCACAAAATTCAAAGGCGACATTCTTTGATGAGATGGGTGATGCATGGGAGGAGTTTATCGTATACCACCACCATTTTAAGACTTGGATGACTGTGGAGGGTTATGATATAGATGCTAATTATAGCTCTGAAGAACTGGACGAGCTTGTGGCTAAGTCTCCATATTATAAGGCAACCTCTAATGATGTAGATTGGGTTGCAAAGGTAAAGATGCAGGGCGAAATGCAGAAGTGGGTAGATCACTCGATAAGTGTGACGATTAATCTTCCTAATGATGTAGATGAGGCTTTGGTAAATGAACTATATGTTACAGCATGGCGTGCTGGCTGTAAGGGGTGTACCGTTTATCGTGATGGGTCACGTACTGGAGTCCTCGTCTCTGCGAATGATAAGAAGAAGGAGGATGAAAAGAAGAAAGAAGATGAGGCCAAGAAGGATAATTCAGACCCTTTAAAACGTCCATTAGAGCTCGAGGCGGATATTGTCCGTTTCCAGAATAATAAAGAGAAATGGATCGCATTCATTGGTTTACTTGAAGGACGACCTTATGAGATCTTTACTGGTATTGATGATGAGGATGAGGGCTTGAGTATTCCTAAACGCGTCAATAAGGGTTTGATCATTAAAACTTATGAGCAAGATGGCACTAAGCATTATGACTTCCAGTTCTCTAATAAACGTGGTCTAAAGATGACTGTTGAAGGACTAGATACTAAATTTAACCCAGAGTTTTGGAATTATGCCAAACTAATCAGTGGTGTCTTACGATACGGCATGCCAATAGATCAAGTGATTAATCTAGTACAGGGAATGGAGCTTAATGATGCGTCTATCAACACCTGGAAAAATGGAGTGGAGCGTGCTCTAAGAAAATATGTCAGCTCTGGCCAAAAAGCAATTGGTCAGAAGTGCCCAAATTGTGGATCAGAGGATCTCGTTTATCAGGAGGGATGTTTGATCTGTCAGAGCTGTGGTAATTCCAAGTGTGGCTAAGTCGAATGACTTCTGGTTATAAGACTGGTGACTTTTTAGAATGTCAAATGGGCGAGAGGCAGTAATTACTGCCTCTCGCCTTTCTCTTTGTTTTCACCGCTCTGTCATTGGCTTCCCTTGAGTTTTGATGAGCATCGTTTCTGTTCTGAAAAAGTGAGTAAGCCTCTAGTCGGTTATCTATAAAAACAGGATACTGTCCCCAAAAAGTGTGTAAGTCCCAAGAATGTTATCTTTGAAAAGTTAAAAACAAAAGATAAACAAGAAGATGAGACTTACACAAATGCAATTTAATGAAATTCTATCAAACTTGATGACAGAGCCAAATGGAGTTGGCCGTTTAATGGAGTTAATCATCGAAATAGCGATGCAAGGGGAGAGGGAACTGTATAAAGAAGATAGTGGCGATGTGAGCAATGGATACCGCTCCCGTCGCATCTTTGCGAGTGGTAATATGCTAGAATTACGAGTACCCCGAACTCGACAGCAGGGCTTCATGCCCTTGATTTTAGGCGTTCTCAAAGATCAAGAGAAAGAGATGGGAGAACTAGCAGGTTATCTATATAGCTGCGGTGATACGATGGAGGATATCTCTGGAGTATTCGAGCGTTTGTATGGTAAACGTTATAGTACGAGTCAAATCAATCGTCTCTCCTTATCGACCCAAGAAGCAGTAGAAGAGTGGCGTCAAAGACGTCTACCGAGGACTTTAGAGGCACTTGTTATCGATGCTACATATCTTCCTGTACGGAGAGGAGAAAGTGTGAGCAAGGAGGCATTTTTTGTAGTGATGAGTTTAGATAGCGAAGGACGTCGAGACATCGTGGGTGTCTATAATAATCCAACAGAGGGAAGCGGCATCTGGGGCGAGTTTTTTGAGGATCTAAAAAGCCGAGGACTCGAAGAGGTAGGACTAATCATTTCAGACGGGTTGAATAACATTGAAGAGGTTGCACGTGAGCACTTTACAGAAGTGGAAGTCCAGCTCTGCACGGTGCATCTACAGCGAGAAATAACTCGAAAGATACGCCCTCGAGATAAGTCAGCCATCGCAAGTGATCTACAGGAGGTCTTTAGTAAAGACGGCTCAAGAAGCTCACCTTTAGATGGCCTAGAGAGCTTTAAAAACTTTGCGTTCAGATGGCGTAAGAGCTATCCTTTTCTCACAAAAATAGCTAACGGTCAGAGGATAGAGTATTACTTCACATACCTAAAATACGACGTCAGTGTTCGCAAGTACATTCATAGTACTAACTGGATAGAACGCTTCAATAGACAGGTAAAGAAAGGGGCTCGATATAAATGTGCATTACCTAGCGTAGAATCCGCTCTACACTTGATAGGTAGTATTGCAATCAATGCAAACTATCTGAAGAAAAGAATAGGAGATCTAACTCTTGGACTTAGGAAGAACAATGAAAAGTAAATAACAACAATGTGCTTTATTTTCCAACACAAAGATATCAACCTAAAAGAATACGGCAAGGCGGTGTCTCCGCGGTGCTACGACAGCCTTGCCTTAATTCTTTATTGGTCTATCTTTAATGTTTATGGAAAACAAAGCGAAAAAATATGTAGGTTTGCTTTTCAGAGACGCATTCTGCCGTACACACTTTTGGGGACACTACCATACAACGCGAAAAAATAGCTAGGTTTGCTATGGCTAATCGCATTCTGACTTATACACTTTTGGGGACACTACCTCGTGCGTAGTTTTTTTTTATTTCCTTAACCGAGTTTCGACTGGATGGTGCTTGTATGGAATCCGAGATGGGATATAAATAGGGGCCTATAATGCTTTAGCACTATAGGCCCTATATCTTATAAGTCTATAAAACTTTTTATGAAGGTTAGAACGGATAACCGATGGCAAAGTGGAAGGCGACAGGAAAGCCTCTGTCTTTACCAAAGGTATTAAAGTATTTTCCTTTCTCTCGTGTTGGATTATGAAGGGCTAACCCGACATCAAATCTCAGTAATAGATAATCTAGTACATTGTATCTAAGTCCTAGCCCTGTACCTAAGGCAATCTCCTTCAGAAAATACTTGCCATTTAATAAAGCATTAGGACGTGAAGCATCACTTCTTATTAACCATATGTTACCAGCATCTATAAAAGTGGCTAACTCCAGATCTCCAATCACTTTATAACGCAATTCTATATTGCTTTCAAATCGTACATCTCCCGTCTGGTCAATAAAGCTTAGTGGATTATCTGTGTTTGGAACAAATGACCCAGGACCGACCCCTCTCACATTATATCCCCTGATACTATTGGCACCTCCTACATAGAATTGCTCCGTATAGGGTGCGATCAACATATTTCCGTAGCTCCAAATGGCTCCTGCGAAAGCCCTAGTTGCGATCTTAAGTTTGTTACTAATCAAGTAATTATAGCGTAGTTCCACACTCCCCTTAATGAATTGAGCAAAAGGAGCTCCTAGGAACTTATGCGGTGAGCCATCTTCTCGGGTCTTACCTTTATAAAATAGGGATAAGAGACCTCCAGCTTCTGCTACGTAGGTTTCGATACTGAATCCATGCTTGCTCATAAATTCTTGATTTTCAAACCTGTAGAGATAGTTCATTTGAGGAATAAACTGGTTCTGAAAAGATAACCCTAATAACGGATTCTTGTCAATTGCTTCTTTGAAGCGATCTGTTTGGTGTAGCAGGTGATTATAGCTAACACTTATCGGTGTAATACTGTGTAAAACATAACTATTTGGCTCAAATCTGTAAGTTAGGTCAGACCCAAACTTTGCCTGTCTGTAAAACTTTCCTCTATTGAGTAGTGCACTATAGAGTGATATTTTTGTGGTAGCCGGATAGTTAATAGGTTTATTCGCGATCCCTGGAATTAGAATTCGGGGAAAGGTTAGGGAAGTATTGAGGCCTATTTCGTAGCTATTGATATTCCAGCTCTTATCACTTCGACTACTATTTGTTTGCCATTCGTAGTTTCCATTCAAGCGGATGTTAAATAACTCACCCCCTCTGAATACATTCTTTTTATTCACAGAGAACACTACACCAGGACCTACTTGCTGACTACTTTTCCATCTGAAGAGTCCTTCAAGTTCTGTAAAGTAAGGCCTGTCCACCTGAGAGTTGATAATAACATTTAGTCTATTTTGAGTGCTATCGCTCTCAGATGCGATTTTGTAACTTACATCAGTATAGGCAAAGGTGTTTAGCTCAGCCATAGATCGAATGGTCTGATTCTGGTATTTCTGATTATAGAGTGAGTCAGAGTGAATTCTTACCCGATTATGCAGTACTTTCAGTCTTACAGGTGATTTTTTATTGAATTTATATAGTACCCCTTTGTGATAAATGCTGTCTGTTAATTCACTTCTGTAAGCGTCATAGACATTATATGTTATGTTTCCAATTTTCCATGGTTTATAAGCTTCGGCTGGTGTCTTTTCATTAAATCTCACTCTCAGCTGTACCATCTTTGGCTTTATGACTGTATCAGCATCATATACTATATTTGTGGGTTTGAAGAAGTAGTACCCCTTTCCTCTTAAGACATCACTTATCCTATTTCTTTCCTCCTCTAATGGTCTGACCCCAAAGGGTTCATCCTTATGTAGAAGTCGTTCATCGGTGTCACTCAGCTCCGCTTGGGTTTCTTGAGGTAGCTTATCAAGATGGTATGAAATACTATCCATTAGATAAGGCTCATTCATAACAATATAGTACGATGGTTTGGCGATAATAGAGTCTCCAGATGCATTAACTTCAGCGACTACGGAAGAGCGAAAATATCCATATTCATCTAAAACCTGTTTTGCTACGATTGCTCTTAAGTCGGGGTTCACCTGAGATATAAGTATAGGATCATCTCCAAATTTCTTATATAACCATCGCCCAAAGAAATTATTAGAGTTTTCGAAATGCTTATTTATATAAAAGGAGAAGTTGATCGGTAGCCTTGTCGAAGCACTCCCAAAAATGCTATTGTTGGGTTTGTACTTAAGGATGCTTTCCATATCTTGGGATGCCATCCTACCATGCTTGCTTCCATCTTTATCCTCATATTTTATTTCTTTTACTCCAGCGTAGAACTGTTCCCCTTCTGGTATGTATGGCTTTACAGAACAGCTACTAGTGATGGTCAGTAAAAGTAGTACGAGTAGTGAGTATTTGTATGCTTTATCCTTCATATTATTCCTCGTCTGAGTTAAGGGGTTCCTTACTTATTGATTTGTCCTCCTTAGGAAGAGCTGGCGTTTCCTTGGAAGGCTCTACCGCTGGGATTGTATCCGCTGGAGTCTCTTCGATAGGCTCGAAGCCTTCTTTTTTCTCCTTTTTGAACTTAAATAAGTCTGTTAACTTGTGAAGACGTCTCCGAATCACATAACCTCCTCCTGTTTCAGTTACCTCACCATCCAGAAGGTTTTCATAATTCTTATTATGGAAAAGTCTTAGGTATTGATTTCCAGCCTTGTCTAATCTATAATCCAATGAGAACTTATCTATAAAGCTCTGTTGTATACCACTAGCAGCCTCACCCGTCACCATCTTTCCCCCTATGGTCATGCTGATTCGGTTATTGTAAAAGCTTTTGGTGAAGCTATATGAATAATTAGTTCCCTGCCCGTAAGCATTGGTACCATCTGAGACTCCTAGATTAATTTCAGCATCAAGTGCTTCGCCAGCAAGTGAATTAATCTGAGATGCGAGCACGGATGAAATAGCTGAGTTTACATCAAAACCCCTGTTGGATGATGCATTACTGTTCATCGTAAGGAATCGTCCTGTGGTTAGAAGTAACATGGACTGCCTATTCTGCTCTTCAGGACTCATGCTACTCAGAATGTTCTTCATTGTGAGGTCTTGTACAGCTTCGGTTTCGAAACGAAGATTAAGTTTGTCTAATCGGTCCTCAGCAATGATATTAACATCGAAATCTACCTGTCTTGATGGTTCACCAGGAGGGGTCACATTCGTTTTGATACGAGCCGTAGCCTTGAAGTTAAGCTGAGGCTCCATAATGTCACCGCTCCATACTACGCGACTTCCTTGTCTGATGATGAATTTCCTAGAGATAGGAGGTTGACTAAAGAAGATATCCCCCTCCTGAATATCGTAAGTCCCATTAAGGTTCATTTCCCCATATGGTGGTATGACTAGGTTGAAGTCACCCCCTCCCTGTACGGACAGACTGTTCGCCTCATCATCTGTGAGGATGGCATTAATCTTAGTTGCAGGGTCTATATGGAGGCCTAGTCGGATATCCATGCCGCCTAAAGTGAGGCTGTCCACATTACTTTTCTTAGCAACAAAAAGTGTATCGCTGAAGTAAGTAAAGTTCACAAGGTCCTTATAATTATTTCTATTTTGTAGTTCACTCTTTTGTGACTGGTAGGTCACATTTGTATTCCCCAACAAACTCACGTCACCCCTTATATTAATGGCTTTAATAGGTCCCGTAAGCTTTAAGTCAGCATCCGCGTTCACGACACCGAAGATCATCGTGTTTTTGGTCTGCTTAGAGTTTAATAAGAGGATGTCATCCCCAGTGACACGGAGATTGATCTCATTGTTATTCTCCAGATCAAAGGTCCCTTTCAGTAGCATCTTACGATCATTTGCCGTTAGGGCATAGTCGTCAAGCCTTAGCATCCCTTCTCTGATAGGTATTGTCTGGCTGTCCATCTCGTACGTTTCATTAGCTATAGCTGTGTAAAGCTTAGCATCTCGCATTCTTATTTCCCCAGCATAAGAGAGTTTCTTAGCTTCTTTGATCGGTAAGCGGGTGTCGTAGTTGCTTACTTGGCCATTCAGCTGACCTGATAGTTCTGCATATTTTCCTGGAAGGAAAGGATTTGCTTTATCCAGAGGTAACTCTTTGATGCTGATGGCAAATTTTTGGCCATCTTTAATTTTCTTTGGATTAAAGAAGTTTGCGTCTATCACCTCTTTCTGGTTTAGGTCTATCTGTGATTCTAAGGTGAGATCATTATCGGTCATGTTAGCATCAGCAAAGACCTCTAATGTGCCCATTGCCTTCTTCTCGAACTCAAACTTATCAATAAGGATGTGACCATTAATATTACTACCTTTTTCAGGGAGTTGTAGCCAGTCCATTTCCACATTAAGTAGTCCCTTTAGGTTAGGAACAAATTCAATACCATCCAGCTGTGATAGCTTTAGATCCTTGATGACTGCTCTAGAAAGGGTCCCCTTATCACTTGGCACACTTTTAAACGATACGGTAGCTCCCTCAGGTGAAGTAAGTTCTATATCAGCATCGAGTTTGCTCGTTTTGCCATTAGGTAAGGTGACGTAGTCTTCATCTGTTATATTGAATGTGTTGTATGCCAGAATGATTGGGTCTGGTGTAAATTTAAATGTGAGGTCACCATTGGACTTATTCCATAGCTCTAACCCCAGATTAACAAATTGTTCATTCTTCGAGTCTAACCAGTTGAGGTAGGCTTCGCTTCGTAGGACATTCGAGGTTAGTGAGAATAGGATGTCAAATGGTAATTGATTGCGGAATCGCTCTTTGTGTACCGTAGAGACAGCGTTGAAGAACAATGAATCCTGGCGAAGTACAAGGTCGATGTTATCAATCCTAAATGTATCCACTTGGAGGTACGAGATGACACCAAGGCCAGTAAGACCCTTGTCTGTGGATGTCGCTAGGTTAAGTGATGCTGATTGAGCCCCAATCCGATACTCATCCATGTAAGCACGCAATAAGTTATTGCGTCCCATCTTAAAGTTGATGGTCATATCTGGATAATGCATAATCCACGGAGCCATATTGATTTGTCCAAGCGAATCCGCTAAAGATGTCTGAACTTCAGCAACTACCTGCTTTACCCTAGAGGAGAAATCATTCAATCCATTTTTTGCCTCAAATTTCAGGGACAAGTCTCCCGATGTGACCTCAGCGTTCATCGCTATGTCACTAGTATTTGCCTTGATATACGTGTTCGTCGGATGGATTTTATTCTTATCAGTTGTGATGAAGAAGTTCTCGATTTCCCCCGTAAACTGATGATTCTCCTTGAGGTCACTTCGTAGGTTGCTCCTAAGCTCTAATCGAGCCGACTCTATCATTGACATGTTTAGGCCCAGCTGCGAAGGGATAATGGTATCTACGAATATATTGATACTACCTACGAGATCTTCTTTTTTGATTGTAGCATCAGCCTGAGCCGTCATCTTAATAGCATCATTAGGGCTATCAATCGCTGCGAAGAATTGATTATTATTCAGCTCGGATAGGAGCGTAATCCTTCTTAACGTTTGGCTCTTGTACGATATTGAGTCAATTACAGCATTGATTACGAAGTTCGTCTTAGGACTGTATATGTCGGTGCCCATACCATCCATAACAATTAAGCCAGATGTGACACCAATGGAATCGTTGGGAAGGATCTCGTTTAAGGGCAATTCTTGAATTAATAGATCTGCAAAATACTTTTCAGCATTAGGATTGTATTTTACCTTAGCATCCAGGTTGGTTTCCCCTTTAATGTTTTTCAACGTGAGGTTTGCAGAGATTGCCCGAGGTGAATAAAGTGCATCTCCTTCAATGCTGACACCCTCAGGAATACGCCACGAAGGGGGCGTGCCACCTTCCTTGCCCTTATTCATGAAGTGGGTGATCGTCTTCATTAGGTCCTCACCAGTTGAGATACTATATTTTGCAGTTAGTTTTCTATCATGTTCAGAGAGGATGCTTTCCGCATTAGCCTTAATGTCGAGGTCGATTAACTGCTTTTTGTTTATTGTTATGTCTGCGTCTATTTTCTTTTCTATGTATCCCTGAGCCGTTAGATCTATATCAAAGATGTCATCTGGAAGGCCTTCATTATTTCCGATGAAGCGTTTGAGGTCCGACGGATTAAGCCTGCCCGATAGCTTAAGGTCAGCTGCCCCAATACTATCTGGAAGCCACTCTTTGAATGGCAAATGAGCATATCCGGTAATGTCGCTTTCTGGAAGTTTGAGGGATAGGTCATTGATGAATAGGTTGGTGCTGTCTTTATGAAAATTCATGGCCCCATCTTTGATAGCCCATCCGTCACCAGTCTCATAATAGATCTCGCTGATGTTAGCATCTATATTATGAACCCCTCCATATCGGATATTCTTCGCTTTTAATTCAGCTATCCATGGAAAGGGGATAGACTCAATATCGCTTCCAAGGTAACCCACGAACGCTTTAAGGTTAACCCTTTTGGCTTGATAATATTCCTCCCTCATGTTAACTTCTCCATCTGTTATTTTTCCCTCATTGATTTGAACTGAGAGCTGTGTGGAGTCAGGCAGGATCAATACATCTCCAGATATATTGGAAAGATCCGCTCGATCGAGTAAGATGAGTAAGTTTGATGGCTCTTTAGGTTTTTCACTTGGGACAGTATCTACTAATATATGTAGATCAATAGAGGCATCATGGAGTTTTAGCTTCCTAGCTACCATCTCCATGCTTTTCGTGTCAAGGTCGAAGTTGCTCAGTCGGAACTGTCCTATCTTCGCATAAATAGTTATAGAGTCACTGGGAAGGGTGTAATCTACAATGGCATGATTTAGCTGAATGCCAGAGATAGGGATCTGTCCACCTTTGAGAAGAGGGATGATGCTGACCTCTGCAGTTAGCTTCTCAATGTCACCGACAAGCATACCTGTCTCACGATCCACAGCTTTTACGTCATCAACCTTTAATTTTAGCGGAAAGCCAATCCTTATTCTGCCAATTTCTATATCATAACCAGTAGCCTTTTCTATGGTTGAAATACTTTTTTGGGTGATCCAATCCTGTATCGAAGGCACATACAATAACCCAGTTAGGATAATAAGTAAGGCCATCAATGCGCCAATAATGCCGAAGAACCACAAGATTAGTCTCTTCCACCACGGACGACGTTGTTTCTTTTGAATTTCTTCGTTCTGATCAGACTCCTGATTGTTTTGCACAGGAAGGTCTTTCTGCTCCATATACTCTATCAACTATTTCTGAAGATTCCACACTTTCCCGCAAATATAATCATAATCATTCATTCAATGGAATTTACAGGATGTCCTTCTTCGAAGCTAATGTGTTAGAATCTTTATAAATAGGTCGCTCTTTGAATGATGATGAATAGACCATTTTAAGGATACTCATCGGGTGTTTTGATGATATTAATAGAATATCCATAGTGTGTCATGAGGTGTTTTAATTTGCGATTCGTAAGCGTTTTGCTTTCTTTCTGTTAAGTGCTACCCTATAAGTGTAAGAATGATGAGGTAATCCGCTGTTATATAGCGATAAATACGATGTGATGAAATGTAAGGATAGTGTGATTTTTTTAATGTAAATGCAGGTGTGATTTTAGTTATATGAAAGAGAAATGTTTCCTATAGGAAAAAATCATCTCTCCTATATGACGGAGATATGCTTCCTATAGGAAAGTTTCTATCCGTATTAATGGGATCTTTTGCTGTGTGGAGAATAAATCACACTTTCATTTCGTTACTTCTCGTAGGTCCAATAATGCCTGATAGAACCTGATTAGCAAGTTTCGGGAAAAGCGGTCTTATATGATTGTCTATTAGATTGCGTCTTCTTACGTCTAACTCATATATTTAATGGTGTATTGGCTTGGGGGAGTTTGTTGAAAAGATTATCTTTGCAAGTAGAATACTTAAAGATATATTTTTCAGAATGATTCAATTAAACGATCTAGGGATACAATTTTCTGGTAGAGTCCTCTTCCAGGATGTTAATTTGCAATTTCTTCCAGGCAATTGTTATGGAATTATTGGCGCTAATGGAGCTGGTAAGTCCACCATGTTACGAATGATAAGTGGTGAGCTGGAGCCCTCTCAGGGTAATATCCAGATGGGCCCAGGTGAACGCCTCTCGGTACTGAGTCAGGATCACTTCGCTTTTGATGATAAGACCGTGATGGATACTGTCCTTACAGGGCACTCTGTTCTCTGGGCTATTATGCAGGAGAAAGATGCACTCTATGCTAAAGAAGACTTTAGCGATGAGGACGGAATTAAAGCTGCTGAGCTGGAGGAGAAGTTTGCAGAGTTAGAGGGGTGGAATGCTGAGAGTGATGCGGCACAATTGCTGAGTGGACTTGGCGTGAAGGAGGATCAACATTATCAATTGATGTCCGATCTTAGTGGTAAGCAAAAGGTGCGGGTGCTACTCGCAAGAGCTCTTTTTGGAAAGCCTGATAACTTATTGCTTGATGAGCCCACGAATGACTTGGACCTTGAGACGGTGAATTGGCTGGAGAATTATCTATCTGAGTTTGAGAATACCGTGCTGGTAGTGAGTCACGACCGTCACTTCCTTGATTCGGTGTGTACCCATACGGTAGATATCGATTATGGTAAGGTGCAGCAGTTCAGTGGTAATTATAGCTTCTGGTACCAAAGTAGCCAGCTGGCACTTAAGCAGCAACAGCAACAGAATAAAAAGGCTGAGGAAAAGAAAAAGGAGCTGGAAGAATTTATACGTCGCTTTAGTGCAAATGTCGCTAAGAGTAAGCAGACTACTAGTAGGAAGAAGATGCTGGAGAAGCTCAATATTGATGAGATTAAGCCTTCTACTCGTCGCTATCCAGGGATTTTATTTCAACCAGATCGCGAGGTCGGAAATAAGATATTAGAGGTCAATGGGCTTACAGCTTATGCCGGTGGTGATGGAGAGCGTACATTGCTCTTTAAGGACTTGAGCTTTAATGTGGAGAAGAAAGATAAGATCGTCTTCCTATCCCGTGACCCTAGAGCTATGACAGCTTTTTTCCAGATAATTAATGGTGAAGAGAAGCCTGCGGCAGGATCTTTTGAGTGGGGGCAAACCGTTACCACAGCCTATTTGCCAGTTGATAATGGTGCATATTTCGATACTGATATGAATCTCTTGGACTGGATCTCACAGTTCGCGAAGGACACTAATGAGGTTTATCTGAAGGGTTATCTTGGACGAATGCTCTTCAGCGGTGATGAGATAAAGAAGTCTGCTAGGGTATTGAGTGGAGGAGAGAAAATGAGATGTATGATTGCTCGCATGATGCTTAAGGATGCCAATGTGCTGATCTTAGATTCACCTACCAATCACTTGGATCTTGAAAGTATTCAGTCCTTTAATAACACGCTTGTAAATTATCCGGGTATAGTCTTATTTAGTAGCCATGACCATGAATTTATTAATACGGTTGCTAATCGAATTATAGAGGTGGGGCCTAATGGTGCTATTGATAAGATGATGACCTATGATGAATACATTACCGATCCAATCGTAGCTGAGCAACGTCTGAAGATATATTCGTAACTGAAAAGGGTGTATTAAGATTATTCTGTCTGTATTATGTATAAAGTAGGTATTGTAGGAAGTGAGGGTTACGCTGTAGGGGAGTTGTATAATCTGATTATCAATCACCCTGATGTCCATTTGGAGATGATATATGCTCCCAACCGAAAGGGAACTCATATCTCAGATCTTTATCATGACTTGAATAATATTCGCTCATTGACTTTTACAGACGAGCCAATGCTGGATGAGCTAGATGTGCTCTTCTTGTGCCTACAGTCGGCTGCCTCACGTGAGTTCTTAGAGACACATCTGGTGCCAGACCACCTCAAGATTATTGACTTTTCTCAAGAGTATAGACACACGGATTTTAATGAAAATGGATTCATATACGGATGTTGTGAAGCCAATAGGCGGCAATTAAATTTTGCCAACAAAGCTTCTGTGCCAGGTTCTTTCGCTACTGCGATACAGGTGCCATTGATACCTCTCGCAAAGCATCTGCTTTTGAATTCCCCTCTTCATGTATATTCAGTATCAGGTAAGACCGAGGCTTTTGCGAGACCTACTCCTGAAAAGGGTATTTCATACGATATGCTTTTTGATAATTTCCATGTGCATCGCCCTCTGGAGCATCATCATGTAGCTGAGGTAAAGCGTACATTGCAGGGTATTCAGGCTAGCTTTGAGGAAGATATCATCTTAATTCCGATGCGTGGAAATTATACGAGAGGACTTTATACCACTACATATCTTGATACCACTGTTGATCTCGAAACGATTAAGGAGATCTATCGAGAGTACTTTGAAGATCACTCTTTTGTGAAGCTCGTGGACTACTACCCTGATGTTAGGGATACGGTGAATACGAATGAGATCCATATTCACTTATCAAAGCATGGAAATAGGTTGCTCATAGTTAGCACATGTGATAATTTGCTCAAGGGTGCTGCTGGCAATGCGATTCATATCATGAACTTGATGCTGGGTTTGGTCGAAACAGTGGGGTTAAATGTGAAAGGAACCATTTTTTAGGGTGGGGATAGATATAGAGATAGATATTTATTAAATTTGTAAGATACATAATACGATTTACCAAGATAAAGAAATGACTAATAATATGAAGATATCTTTTTTTCAAGTAAAAGAGAGTGATGGCCGTGAGCTAGTCTATGCAGTACAACACACTGGGGCGATGCAGTCAGATGATTTAGAGGCGTTAAGATGGCTCTTTGGCGGAGGTCAATTGGTAAATAATGAGCAATTAACTGGTCATTATGTGGGGCCACGAGCTGAGATGATTACCCCATGGAGTACTACAGCAACCGAGATTACTCAGAACATGGGACTCGGCGAGAGGCTGGGGGTGTCTCGTATTGAGATGTTTGTCGGTGCTGATGCTGATACTCCGTATGATCGTATGTTGCTACGTATGTATGAAGGACTTAACGACCAAGTCTTCGAGCTCGAAGGGGGAAAAGCCGAGGTTTTGGAGGTGAAGGATATTCGTTCTTATAACGATGAGGAGGGCTTGGCTCTAAGTGAAGAGGAGATAGAGTATCTCGAGAATGTAGCTAAGGAAATGGGGAGACCATTAACCGACGGAGAGTTGTTTGGCTTTTCACAAGTCAATTCTGAGCACTGTCGCCATAAAATTTTTGGTGGTACATTCGTTATTGATGGTAAAGAGAAGGAGCGATCACTTTTCCGAATGATAAAAGATACTTCAGCCGCTCACCCTAATGATTTGTTGAGTGCTTACAAAGATAATGTTGCTTTTAATAAAGGTCCAAAAGTAGAGATATTTGCACCCAAGAAAGCGGAAGAACCTTCTTTATTCCGCGTTCATGAGGTGGACACCGCTCTTTCTCTAAAGGCTGAGACACATAATTTCCCCACCACCGTAGAGCCATTTAATGGAGCTGCTACAGGAACTGGTGGTGAAATACGAGATCGCCTTGCTGGGGGACGTGCTAGCTTGCCATTGGCGGGTACCGCTGTATATATGACTCCATATAGTAGATTGGCGGGTCATTCATGGGAGAAGTCTATCTCTGCTCGTCCATGGCTGTACCAGACGCCTCAAGAGCTATTGACTAAGGCAAGTAATGGTGCTAGTGATTTTGGAAATAAATTTGGTCAGCCACTGATTAACGGTTCTCTATTAACCTTTGAGCATAAGGAAGAGCAGCAAATGTGGGGGTATGATAAGGTTATTATGCTCGCTGGAGGAGTAGGATTTACTACCGTAGATAATGCTATAAAGGATGAAGCTTCAGTCGGTGATCAGATGATCGTCATGGGGGGTGATAATTACCGAATCGGTATGGGTGGAGGAGCTGTCTCTTCTGTGAATACAGGTCAGTATGCTGATGCTGTGGAGCTAAATGCTATTCAGAGGTCTAATCCTGAAATGCAAAAGCGTGTGGCCAATGTGATTAGGGCTATGGCAGAGATTGATGAGAATCCTATCATCTCTATTCACGACCATGGTGCTGGTGGTCACCTCAATTGTCTTAGTGAATTGGTCGAGGATAAGGGTGGAATTATTCACTTAGATAAGCTTCCGATAGGCGATCCTACACTATCTGCTAAGGAGATTATATCTAATGAGAGCCAAGAGCGAATGGGCTTGCTCGTGAATCGTAAAGATGTTGATTACATCAAGACGGTAGCAGACCGTGAGATGGCTCCATTTTATGAGGTTGGTGAGGCTACCGGTGATATGGAGCTTCAGTTTGTAGATAAAGATGGTTCAAAGCCATTTGACATGAAGCTGGATCACCTCTTTGGCTCTGCTCCTAAGACCATTATGGTGGATGAGACCAAAGAGCAGACCTTCTCAGAACCAGATCAATCTCTCTTTTCTATCGAAAATATCGAAGAGCATATCTGTAATGTGCAAAAATTGGAGGCTGTGGGCTCTAAGGATTGGCTTACCAACAAAGTGGATCGCTCCGTTAGTGGTAAGGTGGCTCGTCAGCAGTGTCAGGGAGTGTATCAATTACCTGTAAGTGACTTCGGGGCGATGGCCTTGGATTATACTGGGAGGTCTGGTATCGCGAGTGCTATCGGTCATGCTCCTCAAGTAGCTCTGATTAATCCAGCTGCTGGCTCACGTATCGCGATTGCAGAGGCGTTAACCAATATTGTTGGAACACCACTTAAGAAAGGTGTAAGATCCGTTTCTCTTTCAGCGAACTGGATGTGGCCTTGCAAGAATCCAGGGGAGGATGCTAGACTGTATAATGCCGTTGAGGCTTGTAGTGACTTTGCCATCGGCTTAGGTGTAAATATCCCTACTGGAAAGGACTCCCTCTCTATGACTCAGAAGTATCAGGATGGTTCGAAAGTGCTATCTCCAGGTACCTTGATCGTATCAGCGAGTGCGGAAATAGCAAATGTTGATAATTTAGTTGGTAATATCTTGACTCCTAATTCTGATGGCGATATTATTCTACATCTCGATTTCTCTGCTGTAGCACCTGCTTTAGGAGGGTCAGCTTTATATCAAACAATCAATAAAGTTGGGGCTGTGTCACCAGATGTGGCTGATCCAGAATACTTCTTAAGAGCCTTTAATGCAGTTCAAGAGTTACTAAAAGCAGGATTAATCGATGCTATTCACGATATTTCAGCTGGAGGTTTGATTACGGCTCTCCTAGAGATGGTATATCCACAGAGTGACTGTGGACTAGAAATCCGAGCTGATGGGGGCGATCTATTTGCTCAACTCTTTGCAGAAAATCCAGGCGTTGTTATTCAGGTGAAGCCAAGCCATCTTGATAAGGTGATCACGGTTCTTCATAATTGTGAAGTGCGTACAGCGAAGGTAGCTAGTGTGGTTAGTGGTCGGAGATGTGTGCTTAATGGCAAAGAGCTTAACCTAGATAAGCTATTTAAGGCATGGTCAGCTCCTTCGGATATCATGGAGCCATTCCAGACAGAAGTAAACGCAGCCGAAAGCCGTATAAATAATAGACTTACTCAGCCTATCCTATGGAAAAAAGGAGATAAGGTGATGAGCCTAGGTGTAGAAACAGTACCGGGTGATGTCTTGGAGCTGGTTAAGAGGAATAGAAAAAATCATGAATCATCACCACTTACAGCAGCTATTATTCGTGATAAGGGGACTAATGGGGAGCGTGAAATGGCCTATGCGTTGTACCTAGCTGGCTTCGATGTTAAGGACATTCACATGAGTGACCTTATTACTGGTAGAGAATCATTAGAAGAGGTGCAGCTGATCGTCTTCTGTGGTGGTTTCTCACACTCAGATGTATTAGGATCAGCTAAAGGCTGGGCTGCAGGATTTAAGTATAATGATAAGGCTCGCAAAGCCCTTGAGAAGTTCTATGCTCGTCCTGATACCCTTTCGTTGGGTATTTGTAACGGATGCCAGTTGATGGCTGAATTAGAGCTACTCTATCCAGAGCATGAATTAAAGCATAAGATGTTACACAATGCCTCTGGAAAGTTTGAGTCTAGTTTTGTGACACTTACCATTCCAGAAAATAACTCAGTCTTCCTAAGTACATTAGTCGGAGATACACTTGGCTGTTGGGTGGCACATGGAGAAGGCCGTTTTGACCTACCTTACCCAGCTGATGAATACAATGTGGCTGTAAGATATGCATATGATGAATATCCAGGGAATCCTAATGGTTCGCCTGATCGTATCGCAGCACTTTCGAGTGCTGATGGCCGCCATTTGGCGATGATGCCTCACCCAGAGCGAAGTATTTTCCCTTGGCAATGTGGCTATTACCCTGAAGAGTTACGTGGTAAAGACCAGGTGACTCCATGGTTTGAGATGTTCGTGAATGCCTATAGATGGCTGGAACAAAAGAAATAAATGATGATCTCTTCTGGAGATCGAAGATAGATAGATAATATTGTTATGATCAACTTTGAATTTTATAACCCAACCAAGATTATTTTTGGAAAAGGAGGAGTGCACAAATTAACTTCTCTGATCCCAGATAATAGTAAGGTATTACTTACCTATGGTGGTGGTAGCATCAAGCGTAATGGCATCTATGATGAGGTGATGAAGGAGCTAGAGGGGTATCACGTGGTCCCATTTGGCGGTATCGAGCCTAATCCTGATTGTGCAACGATAGATAAAGCCATAGCATTGGGTAAAAGAGAAGAGGTTGATTTCGTCCTCGCTGTAGGTGGAGGTTCGGTGATCGACGCTTCAAAAGTTATCGCTACGGGTATCTTGACTCAGAAGTCAGCATGGGAGATGGTCTTAGATGGTAGATTTACCAAGTCATTGCCTGTCGGAACTGTCCTTACTGTACCAGCGACTGGGTCAGAGATGAATAGGGGTTCGGTCATTTCAAATAGAGAGACAGAAGAGAAATATAGCTATTATAGTCAGCATCCGATTTTCTCTATCTTAGATCCCACCTATACCTACACGCTGAGTCAACATCAAGTCTCTTGTGGTCTCGCTGATATATTCATGCACACATTGGAGCAATATCTGACCTATTCGGGACAGAGTGGAGTGATGGATCGTATGGCAGAAGGTATTTTGCTCAATTTAATGGACTTTGCTCCTATTAGACTTCAGGAAGCGGACAACTATGACGTCGCCTGTGAGTATATGCTTTCAGCAACTATTGCTTTGAATGGAATGCTTTCAATGGGTGTAGAACAAGATTGGCTTACACATAAGATTGGTCATGAGGTTACAGCTCTTACTGGTACCACACATGGGGCTTCGTTAATGATGATATTGCCTTCTTTAATGATGGTACTTCGTGAACCTAAGAGAAGCAAATTAGTACAACTTGGTCTTAGGGTCTATGGTATTGAGGAAGACAGTGAAGAGACTGTTATCGATAAGACAATCGCACGAACCATCCAATTTATTCACGATCTAGGCTTGTCCGCCTCTCTATTAGAAGGTGGAATTGATCTCAGTGTTGCTGAGACTATAGCTACTCGGTTTGAGGAACGAGGTGACTCCTGGGGAGAGAAGAATATCGGTACCCCTCAGGCTATTAGAGAGATATTGATGACCTCAGCGAAGAATGAATTTTAATAAAATAACCATGAAGAACATCAGCTGGATACTATTTCTGCTTATCCTTATTACTTCATGTAACAAAGGTATTAATCTGCCTGATCTTGAGGCTTCTCAAGACGAAGTGGTGGTGGACCATCAAGGATACGACAAGAATGATAAAGCTCCAGTGGTGCTATTAACTGCTAATGCAAAGTGGGAGGTCACCTCTAGTGCAGACTGGCTTAGTACAAATACAAGCAAGGGTGGGACACGTACTCTGGTCACCATTAAGGTGAGTCCTAACTTTACCGATAAAGAGCGACAAGGGCTGCTGACATTTAAGAATGAAAATGCAGAGATAGCCATCAAAGTTATTCAAGGTACTGGGGAGGTTGATATTGAACAGATTACTTATGAAGTGCCGGTGATTTTTCATGTGATCTATAATGAAGATGATATTAACAATCCTGATGAGAAGAAGCGCCGTCATGCCCTCAATAGTCAGGATTTGCAAACGATTCTTTATACCGTAAATAGATTTTATGGAGCTCCTCCGACCAATAAGCAAGAGGAAGAGGAGGATGAGAAGAATCTGAGGGAAAGAAATGGTGTGCCTAAGATTGAGACCCGAATACGTTTTGTCTTGGCTAAGGAGGATCCTAGTGGCAAAAAACTGCCTAATATGGGTGTTACTCGTACTGTAATGCCAGAGAAATTTATAGACCCATATAGTGTCCTTAATAGTAAGGAAGGGGAGTCATATCACGATATGGCGTGGCCTCTTGATAAGTATATCAATGTTTTTGTCTTTCCTTTTAAAGCAGCAGACCAAGACATTAATCAAGGTATGGTCTTAGGTGTTGCGAGTATGCCTCGAGTCCCTGAAAGCAAGCCTATTGATGGACTGGCAACTTTGAACGAAAGAGTGACTCAATTCAGTAACTACACGCACTGTATTGTTCTTAATGCTGAAGCATTTGAAGAGCGAGTGTATGGGGATAATAAAACGTTCCTCGGTGAGAGATTAGGTTTGACTACCTTGGCACACGAATTAGGGCATTACTTAGGACTCTCTCACACTTTCACTGAGATTAAGCAGAAGGATGGAGGGGTATTGATGGATGCATGTGAGGATACTGATTATTGTAAAGATACTCCTACCTATAATAGAGTCTCATATATTCGTACAGCTAGAGAAATACTTTCTGCGGGTGGAAATTATTACACACAGGTAGAGGGACTATTGCGGAGAACAGACTGTAGTAATGCAAAATTTATTTCCACCAATATCATGGACTATGAGTGGTCTCATAGTGATCGATTTACACATGATCAGGTAGAACGGATGAGACATGTCCTTTATTATAGTCCTATTGTCCCAGGGCAGAAATTAATAGACTTTAGTAGTACTCGAGCCATGGATGATTCTATTGAGGTAGAGCCCCATTTCTCCGTATGCACAAGCCTTTGTCATCATCACCATTAAGGTGATATATTTTCTTTTGAATATATGAAGAATGGATCGAAAATATTAACTGGTCTGCACTCACAACGAGCAGCAATGAGTGTACTATTACTGGTTGTAATAGGGTTGCTGTTTTCGGTTTTCTTTTCCGAATTTTATACAAAAGGAGAACCTCGAGAGGCTATTGTAGCACAGGCGATGATGGAGTCGGGTAATTACGTGTTACCGACTGTGTATGCGAGTGAATTTGCCTATAAGCCCCCGATGGTTCATTGGTTGATAGCTGGGGTTAGCTCTCTTTTGGGCGGCGAGGTGACTCCGATCTCTGCAAGGCTACCATCAGCTATAGCGATGGTGATACTAGTCATGTCTTCATTTCACTTCTTTAATCCGAGAGTACGATTTCGCACCTCATATTTAGCCGTCTTAGTACTTCTAACTAGCTTTGAGTTGCATCGTACAGGTCAAGCTGCTAGAGTCGATATGGTTCTCACTATGTTTATAGTCCTTACACTATATGAGCTATACCGATGGGAAGAGCAGCGTAGATTATGCGGATTGCCCTATCTGATCCCATTATTAATTAGTGGTGGCATCCTTACCAAGGGTCCTGTGGCATTGGTTCTTCCAATGTTGATATTTGTGGTCTACCTGCTTTTATTTAAAGATTACAGCCTTAAGCGAATTTTGAGGGCTGTCTTTATTCCATCAATTCTCTCTCTCTTGCTACCCGCTATATGGTATTATGAAGCTTGGCAGATAGGTGGTGATAAATTCTTGATGTTGCATTTTGGAGAGAGTATTAGTCGCTTTTTCCATACAAGTCCTGGTGAGCTGTGGTACCCTTTGGGGCATCAATTACCATTCTATTATCCTGTGATATTTTTATTGGCTGGAATATTACCATGGTCTATTTTATTTTTCTTCGTTCCATGGTGGAGAAAAGATTTGTACCAGCAGCGTCCTACTGGAGAAGAACGCTTGGGTGATATGCGTATTTCAAAGCTAAATGGGTTACGCAAGGTTCATCTATTTTCCCTAGTCGTGATCATAGTGACTCTCGTCTTTTATATGATTCCATCAAGTAAAAGAGGTGTGTATCTATTACCACTATACCCATTTATGGCTCTTATGATTGCAGAACTTCTACAGCAAATGAGTAAGAGTGCTCGTAAGCTATTGGTCGCTTTTAGTTACTTTATGGCTTTTGTCGGGTTGGTTGTTACTGTAGGGTTGGTTCTAATAGTTTCTGGTGCTTACCAAAAGGTAATACCTGCGGAATATGCAGAAATACATCAGCAGATATCACAGCTTCAGGTGGGTATGTCCGATTATTTCCCACTAACTTTATTGCTTATATTTGGTCTCTTCATCATCGTTCTTTCGACCTTCTATCAAAGTTACCGAAAGGGATATACCAAGCTGGCTTTTTGTGCTGTAATGATTATGTTCTTCTTGAATCTGAATATAGATGGACCGATGATGATGGGCTTTAAAGAACAACACTCAGCCAGGCGTTTTGCACAGGTTATTAAGCCTATTATGAAAGATAATCCAGCTGAGGTATATGCTGTTAGTCGTCTTAATGAGAGGATATTCAATCTCTATGGATTGACATTTTATGCTGATCTTAGGCCGAAGGATTTTGAGAAAGAGCAGCCTCAGAGAGGTTATATGATCATATGGGAGAAGAATTTGGAAGAGGTGCAGAGGCGGTTCTTGTCAGATTATAACGTCGATCTTGTTGCGAGTGATATTTTACCCATACAAGAGGGCGGAATCCAACTTCTTCTCTGGATTGAGCGAAAATAGTGAAACAAAGATCCACTTCTTATATACTGCTTGTTGTTCTCTTCCTACTAGTCGGATGTCGCCAGCATCGTCCCTATGTTGGAGAGATCGTGGTTGATACTGATATGCCTAATAAGCATAATGGGTTGCTACTGTTAGGATATACCTTGGACGATGGCAGTACAGCAAGAGATCTTCTTAGTGGGGAGTTATTAGTCGATGGATCATTTGATGACGGTATAGATGCTTGGCAACCTGTAGGTGGTCGGATAGATGTGGACCAGTCTCGTAGTGAAGCTGAGACTAATAATAAATCGTTACTTAAAGCTATAGTCTCTAGTGAAGATAGTATTGCAGGGATCAGACAGACATTATCCCCCTTTCCTATCAAGAAGGGCGAACAGCTTTTATTTTCAACAAAAGGGTATAGCCAGGGCGAAGCAACACTTGAAGTAACAATTGTTGATGACTCTCTTTTTCTCCCACTTAGTGAGCCATTACTATTCGAGCTACATGAAGAGAGGGAAGAGCATAGTGGGATCATGACGGCTCATAAGGATAATGAGAGGGCTATTCTTCAGATACTGATGACGGTTACTCCTTATGAATACACTCAGTACTCTGACTCAGTTATATATAGAAAGAGTAGGGTGGCTACGATTTTTCTTGATGACCTCCACTTACAGGCTCCTGATAGCCATGTTACTATGGACTTGCCGAGTGATCTCGTTACATTGCTCTCAGAGCTCCAGCCAGGATTTCTTCGTTATCCAAGTGGAGAGGGGGCAGGAAAGGAATTGCCTTTCCATTTGGATTCCTTGCTTCATGTTCAGAAAAAACCGATTCCTAAATTTGATTATAAGGACTTTATTCATTTGTCCGAGAGTATCTCAGCTACTCCTATATTACTGACTAACTTTGGCTATAATACTAAGCCCCAATACATATCTCAGTTGATAAGAGATATTTCTAATCCCAATGTGATTATACAGTTGGGGTATGATCAAGATGGTTTGGAATTCTTCTATCGTTTCCATGCGTTAGAGCAACGCCTATTAGAGGATTCTCTCACATTTCACATTATAAATTCAGGGAGTCTCCTTCCGTACATGAAGTTTAGTGATTATCCGTATGATAGGGTCTTATCTCCAATACGATTTTCTTCGCTTTTGGACCTAGACTCTTTGATTTCGGAGCACAATTTCTTGGCAGAGCCTCAGATGCTTGGCGAGGTCTATTTTCAGGACTCTATCTCATCAAGGTATTCGGTACCTCCTCTTGTATTAAGAGCAGCTTTTTTGACTATAGCAGAGAGGAATACTAATTATTTAGAGGGTGTTGGTGTCGCACCGCTTCTCTCTACAGACATCACTAAGGATTATCCACTTATTCAAGTCCAGGGACCCCATTACCGTCCCACCCCTTTCTATCATTACATCAAGCTCTTTAGTGAGTTGAGAGGTGTTGACTTGAAAAGTTTGAGTGCTCACCAACCCTTTGAGAATGGCTTGGTTTTATCCCTAACAGCTGATGAGTCTGGTAATAATTATTATCTTAAGGCGACCAATACAACCCGTCATCCTCTCCCTTATCTTATTAAAGCAAAAGGGCAGAAATCCTTTTTTACCTCAGTTACGATCCATTCTTTTTCCCCAATCTCTCGAGCATTAGATAGCCCTAAAAGATCCTCTACTGACTATGAGATGAGGTCAGTTGAGCAAAAGATTGGACAGAGGCAGCGATTTGATTATCTTTTTGCTCCATATGAAGTTGTTATCTTTCATTTTAAGCAATCATGAAGAATTATCTCCTCGGATTAGGTCTTATCATATCTCTGACATTTTTTACTATATCTTACTCTTATGCACAAGTAGAGGTCGCAGCCGATCAATTGTCAGAGATTCTTAAATATACAAAAGGTAAAAGGGTCGGAATTACTCTTAATCATACTAGTGTCTTATCTGATTCTCTACAGACCCACTTATTGGACCACTTGATGGCTCATAAGGTTGATGTGAGGAAGTTATATACTCCAGAACATGGACTTCGAGGGACTTCGGATGCGGGCAAGTCTATTGCGTCCGGTCGCGATCAGAAGAGTGGGCTACCCATTATTTCTCTTTATGGCAATCATAGGAAGCCGACGGCAAGAGACCTTTCGGGTATTGATGTGATGCTTTTTGATTTACAAGATGTCGGCGTACGTTTTTATACATACATTAGTACTCTTTACTATGTCTTGGAAGCCTGTGCAGAAGAGGGCGTTCCAGTGATTGTACTAGATCGTCCAAATCCCCATGACACTATTGATGGCTTTGTGTTGAAGGATAAAAAATACCGCTCCTTTGTGAGTTTATTACCGATTCCCACAGTACACGGGCTGACTTTAGGAGAAGCTGCTGAGATGATAAATGGTGAGGGTTGGCTCGCTCGTGGACTCAAAGCAGAACTAACCGTCATCACTGTTAAAGGGTGGCGTCATGGTGATCCATATTCATTGGTGGTATCACCTAGTCCCAATCTTCGTAGTGATAGAGCAATTTTACTGTATCCTACGATATGTTACTTCGAAGCTAGTAGCTGGAGCGAAGGACGGGGTACAAAAATGCCTTTCGAGCAGATAGGATATCCCGATAAAAGGATGGGGACAAATCGATTCGTGCCTCGTAGTCAAGAGGGTGCAACGCATCCTAAGCATAAGGGGAGGGCTTGTTATGGCCCTGATCTTAACAATTACGATGTTAAGTTGGGAATCAATCTTGATATCATCCTTGATGCAGCACGTGTGAGTCGTAAATATGGTGTTGTGTTCATCAAGCGTTCAGCATTCTTTAACCTCTTAGCTGGTAATAGCGACTTTTTATCCCAAGTCAACTCAGGCATGAGTGCCGAACAGATTCGTGCGACATGGCAACCAGGACTAGAGGAGTACAAAAAGCTTCGCCGAAAGTATCTCCTATATCCTGATTATCGCGAAGATGATGTAATCGTATCAGATTAATGCGAGTATTACAATGGTGCGTTTACCACAAGTGAGATATAGAGATAAGCAGGCAGTGCAGCTATAAGGATGCTATCCACTCTATCTAAAATGCCACCATGTCCTGGTAAAATCTTACCAGAGTCTTTTACACCATAAGTTCGTTTTAGAAAACTCTCAAAGAGGTCTCCCCATGTGGAGAAAATAGACACTATTATGGCAAGTGTTATCCAATTTGCAAGTGTTGTGACCATAGGAAATATGTAATAGAAGCCTATTGCTCCAGCCAGTGTAAGGATAACCCCTCCTATGGTTCCCTCTATTGTCTTCTTAGGTGATACCCTCTCGAGAAGCTTATGTTTACCAAATAGTGATCCTATAATATAAGCTCCAGTATCATTCAGCCAAACAAAAGTAAAGACGGGTAATAACCAGAATGTTCGTGGAAAGCCTAGACTTTGATCCTCTGGAACAACTGCTCTCAATGCTTCTGGGTTAGTCATCATTAATAAGAAAGCAAATGGTAGGATGATGTATATGTGAGAGAAAAAAGCATGACCGATCTCCACGAAAGGGTCTCGCTTTTGACGATAAATTTCACCGATAAGGAAGAAAAGATAATAGAGAAGATATGGTAGAAGAGCAATCAAAAATCGTCTGTCATCTGGTCCAAATTTCAATGCGGAATATGTCACGTAGAGCAGCAGAGCTCCCATGATAGAGTGCCATATCTTAAACATTAATGCATATTTATTGGAGCCCACCATAGTTTGGTATTCATATACTCCAAGAGCACCCATTGCTGCAAATACCCACGCCATCATCTCTAGAGAATCAGTGAGAATACAGCTCAAGATGATACCAATATAGATTAATCCTGTGATACTTCTTGCAAATAGTGACCGAATCTTACTCATAATAAGTTCTTCTTTTATTCATTGAATTTGAGTGAAACCAAGTCGTCGTATTCATTCTATGTTGTAAGATGCCCCTCCCATACAAAGGAGGATAATATGGCTCTTGATATATTGATGCGATGACCTTCTTAGCAAAGATAACGATATTTTTTGCTCTATAAGGTAACTTATTATAAGAAGTCTTTCGTGAAAAGCTTTTTCGTGTTGATGAGACGCAGGTTCAAGGGTGGCATCATACGAGGCGTAATTAAAAAGAAACGACCATCCACAAAAGTGATGGTCGTTTTTTTTAGTCTAAGTTTTATATTAGCCTAGATAGCTTCGAAGTTGCGTTTCATCTGCGTTCTTTCTGAGTACTCTAATGGCTTTCTCCCTAATCTGACGTACTCTCTCACGGCTAAGTCCCACTTCAGCACCAATCTCATCAAGACTCATCTCTGGTTGGCCTCCTAGTCCAAAGGTATGGATGAGGACAAAACGCTCACGCTCTGAGAGACATTGCATAGCTACGCGAATCTCATTGACGAGAGATTCGTCAATCAATCCCCCATCAACATCAGGAGCATTCTCGTCTGTTAGGATATCAAGTAGGGTACTACTCTCGCCTTCCTCAAATGTTTTATCAACAGATACTTCACCCTTGTCTATCTGGATAATGTCCACCACCTTATCTACGTCCATGTCAAGCTCTTCAGCTAGTTCTTCTGGTGAAGGTTGGCGTTGGTTAAGTTGCTCAAAACGGTCTCTCGCACTTTTTAGCTTTGTAACATTACCCACTTGGTTTTGTGGTAAACGAACGATCCTCCCCTGATCCCCTAGTGCCTTGAGGATACTTTGGCGAATCCACCATACAGCGTATGTGATAAACTTAAATCCTCTTGAGCCATCAAAGCCCTGTGCAGCCCTAATCATACCGAGGTTTCCTTCGTTGATTAAGTCAATTAAAGGTAGCCCTAAGTCTTGGTACTGCTTTGCCACACTAATGACGAACCTTAGGTTGGCCCTCACTAGTTTGTCAACAGCCTTAGGAGAATTTTCATCGTTACGTTGGATCATCATCGCTAGCTCCGCTTCCTGCTCTGGGGTGATCATTTCTTCCTTTGCCACCTCTTTCATGTAGCGGTTCATGACAGCGTCATCCCTACTCGTAATCGATTTTTCTATCTTCAGTTGTCTCATATATGCTTTTTCCTCCTCGTCAAGTTATATTGATCAATCTTCTTTAGTCCGCCTAAAAGTGGGCAAATATACATAAAAATATCGATTTGCCCAAGATTTTGGCTCGCTCTTCTCCTATATAACAGCTCTCAATGGTATTTGTTCATTATATCTTAACTAAAATTCAGTACTTTGCTTTAGGATGTGAAATTGATTTGTGAATTGTTCTCCTCTATCTTCATAATTTTTGAAGAGATCGAAGCTAGCACAGGCAGGGGATAGCAGTACTACGTCGCCTTCTTCGAGGTCCAGTTGCAGTATCTGTCGGTAGGCTTCATCCATGCTGAGAGCATCCATAGTAGGTATTTCTAATGGGTCAAATGTGGCATGAAGCTTTTTGCTATCCTTCGTTAGATAGATCAGTCCTTTGCACTTACTCTTTACCAAGTCAAATATCTCCGAGTAGTCGTTCCCCTTGTCCGTCCCCCCAATCAGTAAGATGGTCTTCATTTCTGGCATGGCACTAAGTGCATGCATCGTAGCATCTAGGTTTGTGCCCTTAGAGTCATTAATAAAGGTTATGCCCTTCCATGCTCCGATATGCTCCATACGATGTTGTATGCCATGAAAGCTTTGGAGTGCCTCTAGCACCTTGTGATTACTGAGGTCTATCCCGAATGCTTGCAAGGCCAGGCAAGCCGCCATCACATTCTGAGCATTGTGGTCACCTTTTAATTGAAGTGTGCTAAAGTCTATATCTGTCCCACTTTTGAAATGGATGATTTTTCCATCGAAGTAAGCCTCTGTATCTTCATCTTTAGTAGAAAAGTAGAGCTTCTGAGCTTTTACCTCAGGCATTCTTTTTTCTAACTCGATGGTCATAGGATCATCTGCGTTTAATATCGCATAGTCATTAGCTGTTTGATTTTGAAATATTCGCCCTTTTGCATCTGCATAGTTCTCTATCTTGTAACCATATCTATCCAGGTGGTCCGGTGTGATGTTTAGCAAAAGAGCTATATGGATTCTGGTCTGATACATGTGGTCAAGCTGGAAGCTACTCAGCTCTATGACGGGCTGTTTATTAGGTTCTTCCAGAGCAACTCTAGCTAATGAGTAACCAATGTTTCCGCTCGCAATTGAGGGGATACCCACTTGTTGTAGTAGATGATTGATAAGCGACGTTGTGGTTGTTTTACCATTACTACCAGTGACAGCAATCAATTCATTTTGTATGTAGGGAGCTGCAAATTCAATCTCCGAAATAATCTTAGCTCCTACCTCAATACACTTCTTTATCACAGGAGCTGTATCAGGTATTCCTGGACTTTTGACAATAATGGATGTCTCTGATAGAGTGGGGAGCGTATGCCCTCCTTCTTCGTAAGGAATATTATGCTTGGAGAGCAGCTTTTTATTATGGTCTGATATCGTGCCATAGTCAGATACGAATACCGCATGGCCCTCATGCTTTGCAAGTAGAGCTGATGATATACCACTCTCACCAGCTCCAAGTATAATGATTTGCATAATGCTTTTTATCTAAGTTTTAGAGTAACAATCGTTAGGACAGCCAATAGGATACTTACTAGCCAAAAACGAACAGTGATCTTCGCTTCAGCTACAGGCCTAGTCGGTCTCTGTATAAGAGCATCTACAGTGCCAGCAGGTTTCTGAAAATGGTGGTGTAGCGGTGTCATCTTAAAGACCCTTTTACCCTCTCCACTTTTTCGTTTGGTATGCTTAAAGTAGGTCGTCTGAATGATAACAGATAGTGCCTCGACAAGGAAAACACCACAGAGTATCGGTAGGAGTAATTCTTTGCGAATAATGATGGCAAAGACAGCTATGATACCACCAATAGTTAGGCTACCAGTATCTCCCATAAATACCTGTGCTGGATAGGAGTTGTACCAAAGGAAGCCGACTGTTGCTCCTATGAATGCAGCGGCGAAAATTACCAGTTCCTCAGCCCCAGGTATAAACATAATATTCAGGTAAGAGGCAAACCCTATATGCGAACTCGTGTAGGCAAGTATCCCTAGAGCTACCCCAATAATAGCAGATGTCCCCGTCGCTAATCCATCCAGTCCATCCGTGAGGTTTGCTCCATTAGACACAGCCATGACGATAAAGACGAATAGCAGAGTGACAAAGATAAGCGTGAATGCTTCAGAATTCTGTTTCAGTCCTATAGCTTTCGCGATATTAGCATAGTCTAAGTTGTTGTTTTTTACAAAAGGTATTGTTGTCTTAGTACTTTTTGTCTCTACGTTATCATAATTCACCCACCGTTGGTTTTCGACCGTCATCACCTCAGCGTTCTCTTTGATGACCACTGCCGGACTAGTCAGTAGGACTATCGATACCAATACCCCCAGTCCCAGTTGGGCAATAAGCTTATACTTGCCATGGATGCCATCTTTATTTTTCTTGAATACCTTTACGTAATCATCAGCAAATCCTAAAGCACCTAACCACAGCGTGGTAATCAGCATAAGGATGATGTAAATGTTATTCAATTTGTTGAAGAGAAGTACAGGTATAATCAAAGAGAGTATGATGATAATTCCTCCCATCGTTGGTGTCCCGACCTTAGCCATCTGTCCTTCGATATCCAATGGTCGGATAGCATCAGCCATCTGCTTCTTTCTTAGTATATCTATGATCTTACTTCCTATTATTGTTGCTATCAATAAACTAGTGATCAGAGCCAAAGCAGCTCTAGTCGTGATGTAAAGGAAAGCACCCATCCCGGGAACCCCGCTTTGGTGAAGGTATTCAAAAAGGTAGTAAAGCATATTTAGTGAAAAAATTAATATATATTTTTGTCGTTTTGTTAGGTGTTACCGTTCTGCTTCCATGATTGTCTCCACCTCTTCTCTATCACTAAAGTGGTGGCGTATGCCATCAATCTCCTGATAGGTCTCATGACCCTTGCCAGCTATGAGGATGATATCCTTAGGCATGGCCATGGTACAAGCTGTCCTGATCGCTTCTCTACGATTGCTGATCTGTAGGGTATGCAAGAGTTGTTGCTTATTTAGCCCCGTCACCATGTCAGCGATTATTTGCTCTGGATCTTCCTTCCGAGGGTTATCCGAGGTTAGTATGAGGATGTCAGATTGGTCTGCACTTATGCTTGCCATGATAGGACGCTTTCCGCTATCTCTATTTCCTCCAGCACCGACTACCGTGATGATCCTACCACCATGAGTCTTCTGTAGCTCTGTAAGAGTGGTTAGTACATTCTCTAGTGCATCTGGAGTATGTGCATAATCAATGACAGCGACATAACCTTTAGGAGAAGTTATCGTTTGGAATCTACCCTCTACAGGAGTTAAATTACTAAGGATCCTCAGTACCTCCTCATTGTTCGCTCCTAGGAGCAATGCAGCACCATAGACAGCTAATAGGTTATACGCATTGAAAGTTCCCACTAATCTGGTAAAGACCTCATGTTGGTTGAAGAGCATGTCGGTACCATCTAAGTGTCGTTCTAATATTTTTCCTTTAAAATCAGCTTCTCTTTTTAGTCCGTAGGTATGAATCTCCGCTTTAGTGTTTTGGACCATAACCTGCCCATTTTGCTCATCGATATTGGTTAGAGCAAAGGCTTCCTTAGGAAGTCCATCAAAGAACCCCTGCTTAGCATGCAAGTAATTCAGGAAAGTGCCATGATAATCTAAGTGGTCTCGCGTAAGATTGGTAAAGATACCACCTCTAAAGTAGCACCCTTGAATTCTGAATTGGTGTACTGCATGAGACGATACCTCCATAAAAGCATATTCGCAGCCAGCATCAACCATCTCAGCGAGGTATCTTTGTAGAGATAGAGCATCAGGCGTTGTCAGCTTACTAGGCCTTTCTAAGTCCTTAATCATTACACACACGGTTGAGATCAAACCTGAATCATAACCAAGAGATGTGAATAACTTGTAGAGGAGAGTGGCAATCGTCGTTTTTCCATTCGTTCCCGTAACGCCTACCAGTTTTAGCTTCTCAGATGGGTGGTCATAGAAGTTCGCCGCAACAGAACCTAATACCTGATCTGTATGCTCTACTCTTAGGTAGGTAACCCCCTCTACTCTATCATCAGGAACCTCCTCACATAAGATAGCTTTTGCTCCCAGTTTGATCGCCTGCGGTATGAACGAATGACCATCTGTTACGATACCCTTCAGAGCGACGAATAGTACACCTTCGTTCGCTTCTCTCGAATCACTAGTGATACGATTGATCTCAAGTTCGCTACTCCCTTGGATCAATTCGTGTGTGATTCCTTTCATCAATATATTTAGTTTCATACTTTTTCGTATTAAGTTGTTTATCTCAGTGTCAATGTTACTTCCTGTCCTCTGTAGATACGGCTACCTGCATTCAGGCTTTGATGCTTTACAGTCCCTCCTATACCCTTAACTCTAATTTGTAATCCAGAGCATTCTGCGAGGTAGATAGCATCCATCACGGACATTCCCACAAGGTCTGGCATAGAGTTTTCGATGAGTTGTGTCGCCGAAAACGTTTGCCCCACGTTATCATCTTCTTTCTTAACCCATTCACTCTTTTTGTCAATATGATTTACATCTACGCCTGTCAGCTTTAGACTCTGTTTAATAGCACGTCTATTCCCCGCAGCCACGTCTTGGTGAAAGCTTGCAAGAGAATCAGCCTGCACTGATTTCAGTGGTGTGGGCTTTTTATTCGCAACGATCTTTTCAGCAATCTCCTTAAGTACGCGTCCCGGTATTCCACTTGAATTGACATTTGGTCTGCCTACAGTGACTATACATGTGTATAGCGGGTCATTTGCAGGGAAGTAACCACAGAAGGTCACGTTGGCTCTCCCGCTATACCCCCCTTGCCCAGAGATAAGAGCGGTCCCTGTCTTTCCTGCAATTTCGATGTATGGGGAATTCAGTCCCTTTCCGGTACCTTCCGTAACAACACCCCTAAGCATTTTCTTGGCAATCTCAAGGGTTTTCTTGCTTAATATCTGTTTATTGATAACGGTTGGTTTTCTGCTGTATGCACGTTTGCCATGGTGATTACTTACCTCGTTGACTAGATACGGTTCCATCATTTCCCCATTATTGGCAATGGCATTGTAGAAGCGAAGCGTGTATATAGGAGGCATTTGGACTTCATATCCGAAGGAACTCCAAGGCATCGTGGAGTTAGACCACGTATCTACATCTTGCTTAAAACGAGGTTTAGCTGTTCCTGGTATCTCAAAGTTTATTTGGTCAAAGACGTTCATCTTATTGAGCTGATCCAGATAGTCCTGCCTACGATCCTGACCGAAGGCCTCAAGTACCGAGAGTGCTGTTCCGACATTGGAGGAGTTGTAAATCACTTCATACCTCGTGATCTTACCGTATCCCCCTCTGTGGGCGTTCCAGTCTCTTATCCTCAAGCCTCTCGCATATTGATAGATACCATTGCCTACATCTACGGTGTCATTAGGAGATATGCGACCTGTTTCCAGGGCTGCGACCATAGATATCGTCTTGAAAGTAGAGCCAGGTTCTATCAAGTCTGCTAGTGCATGGTTGGTTGATTCATAGTAGTATCCACTATGAGAGCGATCCAGATTGGAAAGGGCTTTGATGGCTCCGGTCTTGACCTCCATGACAATTGCTGTACCCCAGGCGGCATTAGATTCCTCAACCTCTTTTCTCAGAGCTTGCTCTGTGATGTCTTGGATATCCACATTTATGGTCGTATATACATCCATCCCATCGACTGCTGGGTATATCGGCACTCGCTCAAAACGAGGTGGTACTCGTACCATCCTATCTAATCCAGGCCTGCCACAGAGGAGCGAGTCAAACCTTAGTTCCAGTCCACTATTACCGTGAGTAATGCCCACGCTATCAGGGTCTGTCTGTAGTCCACCCACGGTCCTGCTCGCAAGGTTATCATAAGGTCGTACTCTCCTTATGTACTGTACCGTATAGAACCCAGTAGTATTCGCTCCACGATTGCGGAGATATTTACTCTGTTTGATCTTATTGAGCTCGATATGAGTGATCTCTCTATTGATGATCCTAGTGGCTCTGTTTTTTTGTTTGTAGCCATTCATCAGGACATTTTTGTAGCTTGCAGCTGAGCGGTCATTTAGCACAGATGAGAGACAAATAGCAAATGAATCGACGTCAGCGAGGAAGATAGAGTCTGAATGCCCTCTGGATGAAGTGAAGCCACCGGCCTGAAAATCAATACGAGCCTCATACCGGGGTACGGAGATAGCCAATGGAATGCCCTCATCAGAGTATATGTTTCCTCTGATGGGACTAGATATCTTTGGTCCAGGGAATTGGTGCTTTGCTATCTCTTTCCACTTAGGAGCATCGATCGTTGCCGTTTTGATGAACCTGAATATGGCTGCGATGCTCAGCAGAATAAAAACGCTACCAATAATGATATAAGCAGTCCAGCCTTTATTTATCCTCTTTTCTCGGGCCTTTCTTGCTTTTTCGTCGATACGATTCCTATCACTCATTTATTGTACTCTTTCTTTGGATGCTACTTTATAAGGATTGGTGAGGTCTTAGATATCTCTATATTGATATCTTCTGCCTCTAATCGTGCCTCTATCGTTGAGAGTCTTCTGCTATTCATCAGCTCTGTACTGATAGTCATTTCTTCGATTCTTAGCTCCGTCAGCTCTCTGTTCAGATTAGATAGCTGTCTTACCTTAAACATCCCTAGGTAATTTATATAAATAATAGCAATGACTAATAGAGCCGTCGCCATAACCCATCGTAGAGACTTATTATTGAGCTTATCTTCAATACGACGCCCCTCTACAGCATCCCAAAACTTGGCCACTGTTTCGCGAGTGTTGACTTGTCCTCCTTGTTGGGGGGCAACGGGTGTTTCTTTTTTGAATAAAGCCATGGGTAGTGATAGTTATAACAGACATCTACTATTTCACAAAAATAACCCTTTTTTATGACATAGCCGAACGTTTTAGGATCATTAAAACGTTAGATGATTATTTGAAAAAATGGCATGAATATAGAGGTCTAAGTGATGCTACTATGACGGAGTATATGATGTTAAACATCTGCGTTCAGTCTGGCATGTGGGTTATGCTGCATCATTTTTGTTTAGCTAGTTACGCCCTCAGTCATATGGAGTTATATTTGATTCATCGCTCAACTCATCTCTCTATGAGACTGTTAGTAAATTTGCGAGTAAAGCACTACATACACCTCATAAAGATATAGTAGGGTTATTCTCTTAGACGTATCAAGTAGCTCTATATAACTAGCAGATACTTTATCATTATAAAATATCTGCTAAGTCTAGAAAAAATCCCATCGTTAGGTGTGATTTTTTTCTCAATATCGTCTGCTTCTTTATCTGAAGTGAGTTTATTGCGTATATGAATTAAAAAAGCAATTATATGTTCAGCATTAACTTCACCTCATTATCCATGTCTGGAACAGCTATCTTATGAAAGCGGCTAAATGTGGGACTTAGAATAACGAGATACATCTTATCCACATGGATGTCATATTTTGACTTTAGTATATAGCGATATAAGTTTTGCTGAAGTGAAGCGTGTATGAAAGGGGTGTCAGCCAAGTGGCTAAGCGAGCCTTTACCGCTTTGGTGGAAGTTGCGGTTGTTAGGATAAAAGGCGGTGCCATACTCGCGTCCCATTCGCCTAGATCGCTTCCAGTCATATATCGTAAATGATCCATTAGGCTCCTGAACAAGGAGGTCAAGCGTCCCCGCTAGCCATAGATCTTCATCATAAATCATCCACTCCGTACGATAGGGAATAGGGCGGTGTTCAGTGACGAAATCCTCAAAGTAATGTAGCTCCTTTTCGATACTATAGTTACTCTGAATACCATTGTCATGAACTAGAGCCATCTCTTTCTGTGCTTCTTGTCCCAAAAAGAAATTCTCTATCTGCGTGTGCATGAAAGTGCCAAGATTACGTGCTACGAACCCTTTTTGATCTTGCTCGCTGATCCGTTTTTGGACCTCCTCTTGTGTCAAGGATGTGTCCTTCTTAATCCAGAAATATGGATCATACTCTTCAAAAAAAGATGATATAAAACTGGTGACGGAGGTTAATGGCTTTTCACTATCCAAGTGTGTATATGTGTGCGAATCAGGATCAAAGGAGAGGTTCGCATCTCTTTCATAAGCATGCTGTTGATTAAAATCTCTCCCAAGTGGTTGGTGTGTCATAATTATTTGGGTATAAAGTCAATATTTACCCACTCCCCTAGTTTATTGACGCATTTATTCTTCGGTTTCTTCCTCTTCTACGGGTTCATCCCTTAGAAGGTATGGTCTAGAAAAGCTTTGCTTTAAGGATATTAGAGTCTCTGTAGATCGGACACCAGTAATGCCCTGAATCTGACCATTTAGTATCTGCATTAAGTGGTCATTATCTCTAGCATATAGCTTTATCAACATATTGTAAGGACCTGTGGTAAAGTTACACTCTACAATCTCTTGGATCCTATCGAGTTCGGAACATACACTTTCGTATAGTGACCCTTTTTCAAGTACTATTCCGATGTATGAGCAGGTCTTCATCCCCAGCATCCCATAATCTACCTGGTAGCCGCTACCTTGGATGATTTTCTTGCCGCTCATTCGTTGGATCCGTTGGTGGATTGCTGCTCTAGAAAGTCCGCAGTGATTGGCTATCTCTTGAAATGGGACACGAGCATCTAGGATGAGCATATTTAGGATTTTAATATCTATGTCGTCAACTTTTTTCATTACCGATAATCTCTAATATGGTTAGTAAATAAAATCTCTTACAAAGGTAACAAAAAGTTAGCATTCTGACGATGGAATTTTTGTATCTCGTGCTGCTTTCTTATACTTTACTGTTTTTTGTAATAAAAATAGAATAAAATAGAGGTATATGCCTAGATGTGTATTACATTTTACCTGCATTTGAAACTAGCATTTGTATAGTGCTGTTATAGAAATATACTTTAGCCGTGCTAATAAAAAGTGTTTCTTAATACGAGTTTGAGTTGAGAGTAAGTATTATGAGGGCGATCGTAATCTGTAATCGATTTTAGTAAGATCTATATGATGTATGGGTTATTGTAGAAAAATTGAATACTGATAACAAAATGGTAGGCTTTTTGGAGTGAGATGGCTTAGGGAAGAGTGAAAAATCTTTGTATTGGAAACAGTTCCTCTTCCTATAGGATAAAAATATTTTTCCTATGAGAAGCCTTTTTCTTTCATATAACTAAATATCCTCTTGCCTATAACTCTCTAGATGGCTGGTTGTATTATCGATAAATGATAGCTTTTATGGCTTTGTATCAGAGAGTTATGTCTTGTGTTGATGATGTGTGATACATCCTTGGTTTGGTTGTCGGATATAGCTTACGAATGGTCAAGAGGATAGATACTGTCCCCAAAAAGTGTGTAAGTCCCAAGAATGTTATCTTTGAAAAGTTAAAAACAAAAGATAAACAAGAAGATGAGACTTACACAAATGCAATTTAAGGAAATTCTATCAAACGTGATGACAGAGCCAAATGGAGTTGGCCGTTTAATGGAGTTAATCATCGAAATAGCGATGCAAGGGGAGAGGGAACTGTATAAAGAAGATAGTGGCGATGTGAGCAATGGATACCGCTCCCGTCGCATCTTTGCGAGTGGTAATATGCTAGAATTACGAGTACCCCGAACTCGACAGCAGGGCTTCATGCCCTTGATTTTAGGCGTTCTCAAAGATCAAGAGAAAGAGATGGGAGAACTAGCAGGTTATCTATATAGCTGCGGTAATACGATGGAGGATATCTCTGGAGTATTCGAGCGTTTGTATGGTAAACGTTATAGTACGAGTCAAATCAATCGTCTCTCCTTATCGACCCAAGAAGCAGTAGAAGAGTGGCGTCAAAGACGTCTACCGAGGACTTTAGAGGCACTTGTTATCGATGCTACATATCTTCCTGTACGGAGAGGAGAAAGTGTGAGCAAGGAGGCATTTTTTGTAGTGATGAGTTTAGATAGCGAAGGACGTCGAGACATCGTGGGTGTCTATAATAATCCAACAGAGGGAAGCGGCATCTGGGGCGAGTTTTTTGAGGATCTAAAAAGCCGAGGATTAGAGGAGGTGGGATTGATTATTTCAGATGGTCTGAATAACATTGAAGAGGTTGCTCGAGAGCACTTTACAGAAGTAGACGTACAGCTTTGTACCGTTCATTTACAGCGAGAAATAACTCGAAAGATACGCCCTCGAGATAAGTCAGCCATCGCAAGTGATCTACAGGAGGTCTTTAGTAAAGACGGCTCAAGAAGCTCACCTTTAGATGGCCTAGAGAGCTTTAAAAACTTTGCGTTCAGATGGCGTAAGAGCTATCCTTTTCTCACAAAAATAGCTAACGGTCAGAGGATAGAGTATTACTTCACATACCTAAAATACGACGTCAGTGTTCGCAAGTACATTCATAGTACTAACTGGATAGAACGCTTCAATAGACAGGTAAAGAAAGGGGCTCGATATAAATGTGCATTACCTAGCGTAGAATCCGCTCTACACTTGATAGGTAGTATTGCAATCAATGCAACCTATCTGAAGAAAAGAATAGGAGATCTAACTCTTGGACTTAGGAAGAACAATGAAAAGTAAATAACAACAATGTGCTTTATTTTCCAACACAAAGATATCAACCTAAAAGAATACGGCAAGGCGGTGTCTCCGCGGTGCTACGACAGCCTTGCCTTAATTCTTTATTGGTCTATCTTTAATGTTTATGGAAAACAAAGCGAAAAAATATGTAGGTTTGCTTTTCAGAGACGCATTCTGCTGTACACACTTTTTGGGATACTACCAGAGGATATTAAAAAGCATCTTCTGAGTGATTTTCATGAAATGATACTCACTGAATGCGTGTACGTGATTAACAAAGCCCCATTGGTATATTTACAGTAACTCCCCCTTGTCTGTGATGAGTAGTATGGTTAGATCCCCATCTGGTAGGAGGGGTGCGGTTACATCGTAACAGTGGGCTTTTATTAATTGATAAAAGTCATGTTGGGTGTCCGGAATGATTTCCCATAGCTCACGTGCTAAGTTAAGTTGGTCTATCTTCTCTAAAACGGTGTCAGGACATGAGGCAGCTTTGGCAATAGATTTGATGAATTCTTTATTCATCGTAGATTTTTTGCTGTGCGTGTCTAGAATGCCTTCTGCTAATTTCACGGCCTTCCCGAGCATGATGCCTAGAGTGACCTTTTTTATTCCCTCCTCATTAGCAACATTTAGTGACTCCCCGATGAAGTTGCCATATTGGACAAAGGCTTGGGAGGCGAGGTCGGGGTATAGATCCTTGAGGTATTTTTCACTTTTTGCACCTGAGTTTAGTACGAGTCGCTGGACGTTTAGTGCCTTAGCGACCTGAACTTCACGGCGGATAGAATTAACAAAGGCTTCGCTGGAGAAGGGGCGAATAATCCCAGAGGTGCCAACAATCGAGATACCTCCAACAATTCCTAACTTGGGGTTGAAGGTCTTTTTTGCCAATTCTTCCCCTTTTGGGACAGAGATAGTTATATCTATACCACATGATGGGGACTCTCCATATTCTTCTAAGACCTCTTGAACGGCATGGGTCATCATCGCCCTCGGTGTTTTATTTATCGCTGGTCCTCCGATTTCTAGGCCTAATCCTGGTAGTGTTACTTTTCCGACACCTATGCCTTGGAGGAAACGGACCTCTTGGTGAGCAGGGTTGAGCCTGACGTTAGAGCAAATCTCAGCTTGGTGTGTGACGTCTGGGTCATCTCCAGAGTATTTAATGACGGTGGATGTTACGCTCCCATTATCTTCCGTTTCGGTCTTTTCTATCTTGATGTAGTAGGGCTCTCCGTCTGGTAATTCTATCTCCACTTCATCAATAGAGGAGCCAGAGAGTAATTGGGTGATGGCCGCTTTGGTTGCAGCTGTTGCACAGCTTCCTGTAGTGTATCCTGTTTTGAGCTGATAGAAATCGGGTATGATGAGCTCTATCTGTCTTCGTAGTCCGTGCCTCCCATATACCGTTGCGGTAGCGGAGTAGGGAAGAGGTGGTCGTCGTATGACCAGTACAGGGATGCCCATGGAGGTGGCTGTCGTAACCTTTTCCGTGAATCCGCCAGTCTCACCACTCTCTTTTGTTAGGATGGCTTGTGGCTTCAATCGAGCGAAGAGAGCCTTGTCGTCTTGTTCGTCGTCATAGAAGATAATTTGCTCAAGAGGGAATCTATTTCGATGTACAATCGCCAGAGATTCTTCCCGCTTCATGATCCGAAAGTAAGTGGGGTATTTCTGCCAGTAGTCCTTGAGTTTAGCAATGGTATTAACTCCAGATAGAGCCAGAAGAGAGGTTATCCCCTGTTCTTCCATATAGTGGATGGCCCCATCGTAGTCATCAAACCAATTCAGCCCTTTTGGAGGCTTTGGAAACTGTCGTTCTAGTCGTATAACTGGAATTTGAAGGGCAGAAGCTGTCTTGCCAATGTTACTGTGGACATTCTGGGCAAATGGATGAGCAGCATCAATAATTAAGATAATATGATGAGTCCGACAAAATTCGGGCATGCCTATCTCATCTAGGCCGCCCGTAATCCTTTCTCCATGAACGCTTTCAACCTCTTGAGAGCTATTTTTAGTAGAGTAGAAGAAGCGTCTGCCAGATTCATCGCATACTTTTACTGCAACTCTTCCCTCTGTCGTACCGCCAATGATTAGGATGGTACCAGTTAGTTCTTCTACCTCTTTCTTCATTATTTAGTCCTTATTCTTAATGATAAGAATAGAGAAGTATGGTATTTCTCTTGCTGCAATCTCATCACGGTCTGCCGTATAGTACTCTCTATCAGGTAGGCCAACGTTCTCAAAATAATGAAATTCAGCCTCTGGTATAGTCTTGATAGCTTCCTTGACAGCCTCCTTATTCTGAGATAGCTTCATGACTACCATGGAGCGGTTCTTTCGGAGCCCCTCCCTAATATTCTCTACCGTAAGATCTGTTGTCAGCACCATGAGTGTCTCCTCTTGCTTCACAACGTGGATGCCAGCTCTAGCTCCGCAAGCAATGAATGCTGGTACACCAGGAACGACTGCCAATGAGATTTCTGAGTCAGCATTGATGATGTCTGTGATGTATCGAGCTGTTGAGTAAAATCCAGAGTCGCCCTCAGCTACGATGGCTACATGCTTACCTTGTCTTGCCTTAATGAGCATTTCTTGTGCTACAGCCTCGTACTCTTTTTTGGCAATAGAGCGGTCTTTGCTCATCGTGATTTGGAATGGGACAATCTTTTCCTCCTCAATTCCTAGTTCTTGTAGAATCTGATTGGAGCGAGAGGCTACCTTGGTTCCTGGGCAATATATTAAGTCCGCCGCTTGTAGGGCACGTAATCCCTTGATTGTAATAAGTTCCGCTTCTCCTGGTCCTAGAGATACACAGGTGATAACTGGAGCTGAATGATTGGTATGAGTATCCATATATTATTTTCTGAAAATGTGTTTAAAGTCATCCGAATACAGGTGTGATAGCCCTTGACGATTGTCGATAGCATCGCCTACTACAATCATGGTGGTTAGGGTGAGGTTATTATCTTTCACAATCTTAGCAAGGTCTTTCAACTGACCTCTGAATATCTTTTCGTCCTTCCATGTCAGTTTGTAACATGCTGCTACAGGTGTTGTTGGTGGGTAGTGGACGAGGAGATCTTTCTGCACCTTATCTACGATAGATGCACTTAGGAAGATACACATGGTGCTCTGAGAGCGAGCCAGTAGGTGCAACTTCTCTAATTTTGGCATAGGGGTACGTCCTTCACCTCTAGTGAGGATGATGGTCTGTACCTTTTCTGGAATCGTAAATTGTGAACGTAGGGCCGCGGCGGCTGCTTGGAATGAGGAGATTCCTGGTGTGATATGGTAGGACATATTATGAGTATCGAAGAGAGCCATCTGTTCTTGAATAGCTCCATAGATACATGGGTCTCCTGTATGTAGCCTTACAATCAATTTTCCTTGGTCATAAAAGTACTTCATGATCTCGAACTGCTCCTCAAGTGCCATATCAGCCGAGCTACGAACAGTTGCACCAGGTTTGGCATAATGGGTGAGCTCAATCGGTACTAAGCTACCAGCATATAAGATGAGGTCAGCACGCTCTAAGAAATACTTACCCTTAACGGAAACGAGCTCAGGATCTCCTGGCCCTGCCCCCACGATCTCAATATGTCCGCTTCTGATAGCTGAGCGAGCGTAAGCTACTGCAAAGGTGAAGTTATTGCCTTCGCTGAGGACCCCTTTCTGCTTCTCCACAATTAAAGCCCCTAGCCCTGATGCCCTTATGGCTGCAGCTTCGGATACGCTAGCAGAGCCTGTGGTGTCTTCCACTTTCTGTGAAGGATTGGGCACCTGTATCATATCTAGTTCCTCTGAGGTGTAAATATGTGCAGGAGCATTAAAATAGGTGGAAAGCTCTTTTAGTAGAGGCTCATCTTTTTTGAGCTCAATGGTAGAAATAGATGCGATGGACTCTTTTGCTAATCTCAGCTTCTGTAACTGGCGATCGATATAAGTAGCAATTCCCCTCGGCTCACACATCTTGCGACAACCAATGCCCATATGTAGTACAGCTGGGTGGAAGTAGATAACAGGGATGGGGTAGTTATTGTATAGAAATGGGGTAACCGTAATGAGGAGCTCGAATTTAGAAAAATCTATTTCCTTGATATCCGAAACTATTGTCACATGTTCTGGTTTTGTCCTCTCTAGATACTTTGTGCCTTCGTCGTGTATGTCAAAGAGTAAAGCAGTGGGCTTTTTATTCACGAAGAGGGTCAATGGCTGATTAAAGTTCTCAGCGGTCGTTGAGGTGCGCCACCCAAATTTCTGACCTATCGTATCCAAAGCCCATAACCCACTCGTGTCACTTTGTGTAGTGATCACTTCCTGTGCTCCGATGATCCGAGCCACTCTGGTAGTAAGGTCGTTGGCACCTCCCACATGTCCTGAAAGCACAGATATCGCATGCTGTCCATTACTATCAATATTGATGACGGCAGGGTCATGATGCTTGTCTGTGACATGTGGAGCTATACTTCTGATACATATCCCCATAGCACCGATGAAGATAAGAGCATCTACTTTTGGAAAAAGCTCTGCTACGGCATCAGAGATGGAGCTTATTTGCTGTGTCCCCTCTATTAGGTTCTTGGAGTAGATCTCCACCTCTGGGAGCTCTCTCTGTATGGTCCTTGCTAACTGAATAGCTGATTCCGAAACGAGGATTAGGGCAATAGGTGAGTTCATTATTTATAATAGTCGTGTAATATGTTATGTGTCAATTCTTATGTTCCGCCTTCATCACTTCGATGATGTTGTGATCATCTATCTTAATCAATGTGGAGGCTGTAAGCTTTAGCCCATTAGGCTCTAATGCGTCAATAAACATCTGTCTGCTCTGCTCGGAAACGGAGTTGAAAACAATATTCCCGCCATCCTTCAGTCGGGATGCTATCTGCTTCATAATCTCAGCCATTTTTCCGCCATGTCCGCCAATAAAGACAGCATCAGGAGCAGGGTAGTCTGAGAGATCTAGCTCTGAAAAGTCTCCTATGACACCCTCTATACCTGGTGTTCCGAAGAGGGAGGCGTTATCCTGTAGTAGCTTCTCGCCCTCCGGCCGTTTCTCAAAAGAGATAATCTGAAGATGAGGAAATTGGAGCTTTGCCTCTATCGAGACCGATCCGGTGCAGAAACCAACATCCCAAAAGACTTTACGATAACGGAGATCTAGCATACTCATGGAAAGCAATCTTATCGGCATCTTCGTAATCATCTTTGCTCTCCCATTGAGTAAATGAAAGTCTCCCTCTGGGATACCAAAAGGGCGAGCTCTCTCTCGGGTGCGTTGTAGGATTAAGTTATTGGGGTATTCAAATGATTTGCCCACCACTTCATCCAAGTTCCATTCCGTCACCCGCTCCTTTTCGCTATTGCCTAGTAGTTCTCCGACTGCTATTCGATAGTTATCATATCCGTATTCGAGGAGACGTGCTGCTATGGTAGAGGGCGTATGAAGTTTATTGTCCGTCAGCACGCCTATCTTTTCATAACCCATAATAAGAGCTTCATCTAGCTTCTGCCATGGCCGGCCAGTAAGCGAAACAATGTGCATGTCCTGATATGGTAGCAAGAGTCTATGTGCTAATAGCTGTAGAGAATTGAAGTAGGGGTATAGCTTAACGTCAGCATCTGGTAATCGTCGTAAGACAGTGTTCCCAAAGCCAAAGAAAAGAGGGTCGCCTGAGGCAAAGATAACGATCTCATCAGCCCCCTCATACTGAGAAAAAACATTATCTAGAGGCACCGTAATCGGTACCCATGTATGCCTAGCTGGGAGATAAGGCTTCATAATCTCATAATGCCGTACTCCGCCAGAGAAGAAGTGCTGACGAGCTATTAGCTCATTAACCTCTGGGGAAAAGTGCTGCTCTCGGTTGTCATCAAGCCCTATCAAATGGATTTTCATCACTTATTACTCCTTTCTTATTACATATCTTCGCCAGGACGAAGGGCTGCAGCAGAATCAAATGTTAGGATAGAGTTAACCAAGGTTGCAGCTAAGTTGCTACCACCCTTTCGACCCTCTACTATAATCTTAGGGATATCTTTGAATGGTTTTACCATGTGTTTGGACTCTCGTACATTTACGAAGCCAACAGGAGCGGCTATAATACCAGTAGGTTTCGCCTTACCCTTACGAATCAAATCACATAGCTCAATTAAGGCAGTAGGGGCATTTCCAAATACAAATAGGGCATCGGGATGCTCCTCAACTGCTAGCCTGATACCTGCTTGAGTCCTAGTGATCTTTGCTTTTTCAGCCAGTTCTGCTACCCTAGGATCGTGAAGGTAGCACATGGCCTCAATATCCATACGGCTGAGGGCTCCCTTTCGGATCCCTGATACAACCATCGTAACGTCAGAGATAATATGTCTTACCTTCTTCGTCGCGAAGGCTTCGTGAAGAGTCTCAACGGCATTTTCATCAGTCATCACCACCTTCTCCATCTCGAAGTCGGCTGTTGTGTGGATCGCGTGTAGTAGAGCCCACTTTTTCCCAAGTGGAATGTCTTTATTTTGGAGTTCACTCTCAATGGTCTTGAAGCTGCGGATCATAATGTCCTGCCCAATTTTCTCTGACTCCTTCTTCTTAGAGCCATAATAACCACGAGGTGTTACAAATTTACCATTTACTAATTTGCTTTGTGAATTACCAATCAGTACGATGGTAAACATATCTGCAACCTCAGGGTCAAATTCTCCGAGAGTCGTCACAGTGACCTCCTGCTCTTCCCTGCCAGCTTGGCGTACTATGCCTACAGGTGTTTCAGGTGAGCGGTCATGCAGGAAGAGTTCTTGGAGTCGATAGAGCTGCCAAAAACGTCCTTTGCTTTTTGGATTGTAAATAGCGGTCACAAAATCCGCCTGTGCAGCAGCTATAATCCTCTGCTCAATCTTATCCCATGGAGTTAGTAAGTCTGAGAGGGAGATGATGCAGAAGTCGTGACCAATAGGAGCCCCCAGTAGAGCGGCGGCTTTTTGGAAAGCACTGATCCCAGGTAGTACCTCAAGGTCAATGTCGCTTTGTCTCTCTTCACGCATCTCATACACTAATGGAGCCATGCCATAGATACCAGCATCTCCGGAGCTAATGACACAGACAGTTTTCCCCATTTCTGCTTTTAAGAAGGCCTCTTCTGCACGCTCTCTTTCCTTCTTCATGCCTGTATCGATGCACTCAGCATCAGGTCTGATGACAGCTGAAATAAACTGGAAGTAATATTTGTATCCCACTATCACGTCAGAGGTTGCGACAGCCTCTAGTACGGCAGGTGTTATGTCCTCTTTTGATCCAGGGCCTATGCCCGCTATGATGATTTTTCCTTTCGACATTATATTGATTTTTTCGTCTTGGTTCCTAATAAATAAGTTGCTCCTCGCCCCATTAGCAAAGTTATCAAATTTCAGCGACAATATTTAGCTGATTCTTTGTAAAAAGAATAATCATATTCTCAATAAGCACTGGACAATTAACCTTTCAGTGGAAAATGCATCTAAATTGTAAATGAGTAAGTTCACTTGATATATTTATTTGTATGATGGAAAGTAAAAAATTTGGAATCTTATTGATTCTTATGCTGCTCTTAAGTAGTTGTGGTGTGAGTGGATACTACGGCAATCCACCTGCTCGCAGGGGGAAAGTCATTGTCGTAAAAGATCAACGACGTGGGCATCCTCGTAATAGATATGAGCAAAGGAGATATAGACTTTCTTCATCTGAATTTTCGGTAGTGTCCCCAAAAGTGTGTACGGCAGAATGCGTCTCTGAAAAGCAAACCTACATATTTTTTCGCTTTGTTTTCCATAAACATTAAAGATAGACCAATAAAGAATTAAGGCAAGGCTGTCGTAGCACCGCGGAGACACCGCCTTGCCGTATTCTTTTAGGTTGATATCTTTGTGTTGGAAAATAAAGCACATTGTTGTTATTTACTTTTCATTGTTCTTCCTAAGTCCAAGAGTTAGATCTCCTATTCTTTTCTTCAGATAGTTTGCATTGATTGCAATACTACCTATCAAGTGTAGAGCGGATTCTACGCTAGGTAATGCACATTTATATCGAGCCCCTTTCTTTACCTGTCTATTGAAGCGTTCTATCCAGTTAGTACTATGAATGTACTTGCGAACACTGACGTCGTATTTTAGGTATGTGAAGTAATACTCTATCCTCTGACCGTTAGCTATTTTTGTGAGAAAAGGATAGCTCTTACGCCATCTGAACGCAAAGTTTTTAAAGCTCTCTAGGCCATCTAAAGGTGAGCTTCTTGAGCCGTCTTTACTAAAGACCTCCTGTAGATCACTTGCGATGGCTGACTTATCTCGAGGGCGTATCTTTCGAGTTATTTCTCGCTGTAGATGCACCGTGCAGAGCTGGACTTCCACTTCTGTAAAGTGCTCACGTGCAACCTCTTCAATGTTATTCAACCCGTCTGAAATGATTAGTCCTACCTCTTCGAGTCCTCGGCTTTTTAGATCCTCAAAAAACTCGCCCCAGATGCCGCTTCCCTCTGTTGGATTATTATAGACACCCACGATGTCTCGACGTCCTTCGCTATCTAAACTCATCACTACAAAAAATGCCTCCTTGCTCACACTTTCTCCTCTCCGTACAGGAAGATATGTAGCATCGATAACAAGTGCCTCTAAAGTCCTCGGTAGACGTCTTTGACGCCACTCTTCTACTGCTTCTTGGGTCGATAAGGAGAGACGATTGATTTGACTCGTACTATAACGTTTACCATACAAACGCTCGAATACTCCAGAGATATCCTCCATCGTATTACCGCAGCTATATAGATAACCTGCTAGTTCTCCCATCTCTTTCTCTTGATCTTTGAGAACGCCTAAAATCAAGGGCATGAAGCCCTGCTGTCGAGTTCGGGGTACTCGTAATTCTAGCATATTACCACTCGCAAAGATGCGACGGGGGCGGTATCCATTGCTCACATCGCCACTATCTTCTTTATACAGTTCCCTCTCCCCTTGCATCGCTATTTCGATGATTAACTCCATTAAACGACCAACTCCATTTGGCTCTGTCATCACGTTTGATAGAATTTCCTTAAATTGCATTTGTGTAAGTCTCATCTTCTTGTTTATCTTTTGTTTTTAACTTTTCAAAGATAACATTCTTGGGACTTACACACTTTTTGGGGACAGTATCGAATTTTCTAGGTTATACTATCAGCTAAAAGTTTCCTCTTCTGATCATCAGAGACGTAGAGTAATACGTAATCTACCGAATAGGATAGTCTTAACCAGAAGGCAGTGTGCTGATATCTTATATCTCGAACGTTCTGAGAAACAAGCTTATAGAATCTATAAAGAGCTAATACCACACATCATGAATAGGCGAGATGCGGAGATGTTAGCAGATACATTCCGATCAAGGTCATATCGAGAGAAAGCGTTTCGATTAGCTCAGAGGGTTCCTCCCCATAATGCTCCTTACGGATATCCTCATAGGCGTTGACGCAGATTAATAAGGAGTCAAAAATGTATTTGCTTTTGCGTCTTTATTGAAAAGTTATCCTGTTAATCACCATCGTAGTGACTTAGGTTTTTTGATTGTGCTAATTAATAAAGTCAGGGTGTACATTATGTCTATTCGGACATAATGTACACCCTGAAAACTATAGTAATGAACTAACTTTATTAGTTGAAGTTGGCAGGGAAGAATATACCGGCAGGGAAACGAGTATAATTCTTGTAACCAGTTTTATATGGGGATACTGATGAATCAGGATTATCAAAATTAAAAACAGAGATTTCGTTAGTGACAAAGTCCCAACCAAACCCTTTAATTGTATTAATATATACATCGCCAGTGATTGGATGCACGCCTATTGCATTATACACAATGTTAGCATTTTCGACATAATCCTTTGTATTGACCATCATTTTAGTTGCTTTTTGGCTAAAGATGTGTCTATAAATAGTAAAACCACCATTATTGTAGTATAGGGTGTCGCCCTTAGCTGAGAATGCTGGAGTACTGGTCCAACCACGGCTTAGTCCACCTTCTGTTACTTCATTTTCTTGGATAGTCTTGTAAGTCTTGCTATCTAGTTTTATGAATTTACCAGGCTTACTTTCAACGGCTACCCATATGTTATCGTCCTTAGATTTCTCGATTCCTGTAACGTTAGCAGAAAAGGTTATGGTCTTTACGATCTCCATCTTATCGGCTTCAAAAACAAATAAGTCCTTTTTCTTGATGACAAAGACTTTGTTATTGGCTACCGCCATTCTATTCTTTTCAGCACCACTAGTCCCTTCTATTAATGTTAGCTTACCAGTAGTACTATCAAAGTGAGAAACACCACTATTGTCTCTGATGAAAATATTTTTATCATTTAGTACAGCAAGATGAGTAGGCCATCCCAGTTTGTACTTGCCTTTCTCGTCCTTCAATTCGTTATCAAATGCAACTTCCTTCTTCATGGTCTTGAGGTCAACTTTCACCAACATCCCTTCATTTTGGAAGGCATTACCCATCGCATTTGTACCTCCATTCTGAGATATAATCCACATCTTACCATCTTTGATGAAAAGATCTTGAGTCACATTACCAAGCTCTTTCCCATTAATAAGAGAGTATATGTTATTTATCACTTGCCCATCAGGAGAAATGTAAATTAATGATCCATTATCGGTGGTCATGTTACCTTCATTTAGTATAAGTGTGGAGAGTTTGTCTCCATATCCGACCTTTGGATCAGAAACGGACACTACCGCTACCGCTTCAAAGACGCGTCCTTTTTTGTCCCAACCCCTTAGTACTACTTCTTTTCTACCTAATGTCATATTGCTAGACGGAGCCTTTACATTAACATATTTATCAGGCTTATGAAGATTAACTTCCCAACCATCAGGTATGTTAGTAATCTGCATCTTTACGATGTTACTATAGGCTATACGCATTCTCTTCTGTTCTCCAGGTTTGAATACAAAGATAGGATTGTCAGCAGCTTCTGTAAAGTAAAGATGAGTGTCAGGTAGTTTTGGTATTTTTATTTCGGTGTCATCTGCGAGTATAAAAATCACTTCTTCATCTTCCTCAAGAATTTCTTTTATGAATCCCTCACCTTCAGCTTTAACTTCTTTGTTATTGGCATCTATGATACGTTTGCCATTAACAGTCCAGTATCCCTCTGCATCTATCCCAAGTTCAGGAGTCTTTCCATCGTTTCCTGGTTGACCTGGCTTTCCAGCTTCACCCTGCTTACCTGATACAGGAAGCTTGTCCCCATTATTATCGAGTAAGAAGTCAGTCTTACCATCTGTTGTGATGGTCCAGTAGTAATTGCCATCTTCTTCCTTTACACCAATCACTGGTACAGCCTTACCATCTTTTACTTCAATAGTTTTCCCATCACTAAAAGTGATTTTATAGCTATTCTTTCCAGTCTGTTCTTCGACTGCTGAGATATATTTCCCTTTGTTTAGGGCGTCAACAATTTCCTTTATTGCGGTTGTTTCCTTTTTGAGACCAGTTATATCGGTCTTGATAAGATCAATTTCTTTTCTGATCTCCGAATCATCATAAGCACAGCTATAAGCAAGCATTGCTGTGATGACGAGTACAAATACTCTTGTTAAATGTTTCATTTTAGTAAAATTTTAAAGTTTAGAATATGCTTTTTAATTTATTATTGTCTATATGCGTTTGTTAGTTTGCTGATGCTGGTACAAATTTGGATCCTAAAGGTCTACCTGACCAGTTACTCATATCATCTAAGAATGACCATCCATCCCAGCTACCATCTTTTAATACTCTACTAGAGGCCCCCCAGTTGGAGTAGCTCCAATCTTCGTTAAAGGAATCTTTTACCCAGTAACTCCAATAACCCTTGTACCAACCTGATAGCCAATGATCTTCAGAGTCAGAGTAGCTCCAATCATCGTAATTGTATGCATCAGTTTCAACAACTCCATCAGTGGGCATGAATTTACTGTCTTTATAAATCAAATAGTGTTTTCCAGTCTTATTTATATCATAACCAAGTCCTGCAATAGTATTGCCATACTGAGTCATATGTGTTAGGAAGATAAGTCTCTTGTCTGCTTTTACAATAGCCCTAAGCATATCAATACCGTGAGCGTCGCCATCCCAGCGGTAACCCCACACTAGAGCATCAGGACTTTTTCCATCGTGCCACTCAATGACTAGTGCTGCTTGCTTAGATCCATTACCAACCCAATACTCAATATCATCCATTGAAAAGTTGGGATCTCCATCACGCAGGCTCGCCAATGTTTTTTCAGGGATAGGAGAAAGTGTAGACTTTCCCCAATTGTATGGCTGACCTTGAACAAGGGTAGCATCGCTCTTATTATTATCTATCTCAGGAAGACTAGCATTGTCTGTACATGAGACACTCATCCATGCAAAAAGTGCAAAGAGTAAGCAGAGAATTGATTTTTTTTGTTTCATAATTTTAAATTTTAATACGTATTATAATTTAGTGTGATGTCGCAGAAATCTGTTTGTCAAGTAAGTGGAGATCTTCACCTCGGTCTACTTCTGTAGAACATTCTCCTAGCCATCCATTCTCTTGATTAACACCATTATAAACCTTGATAAAGTCTATTCCAGGTAGATGAACTGGATTTCCATCTTTATCAATAGCCCAGTCTATATCAATTGCAGCCCCATTCTCATTATTGGGTTTATTATCTACATAACCGTAGTTAAAGCTGTACAATACAAAATACACACCTCCATCATTGATGCCTGGGTTATATTTTCCTTCATTGATAGCATTCTCAGGCAATCGAATCCCCTTAAAGGTGATCTCATTATCCTTTATCCAACGTGGATAGTAGCTTTGGGTGTGATATACATTCTTGACTTTATATCCACTATTGCCCTTATTATCAGACCATGGGATATAATCTTTGATCGTGATATAGCTTGTTGGATTTTCAGGTTGAGCATCTTCTTCAGGATCTTCTTTTGTAGGTCGAGTATAGGTCATCTCATAATCACGATAGACCTCTACATCATTCCCATTTTCAACCGCTATATGATACCATGGCTCATTTTTAGAACTAAAGTTAGAGCTACCTTTGATCTCATACCATTCATCATCATCGGGCTTACCATTCATATTCTTGTCATACGCCACCATGATTATCCCAGGCTCACAGCTGCCTCCAGCAGGAGCATTAGGACGTTTATTGTCATGTGCTTGGAAGGCATTCCCATTGACTTTGAAGTCTTTCAATCCTTCTACATTCACGATGGTGTGATCAAAGCCGAAGATTACATAGCCACCCCAACCACCTAGAGTAATCATCCATGTGTCTTCGCCCACCAGCCATTTATTAGCCTTCTCTACCATATCTTCGTATGTATCTCCTTCTGAGTATTCAGGAAGTTTATTTACAAACTGTCCAGGAGCAGGCATATAATCAAATACCTTGCTGATATATGGTGAATAGTTGCCTGACTTTCGCTCGGCTGTAATATTTATAATTTCAGCTACAGCATTATTAATGAGTAGATGTAATTCATAATTACCTGATTCGTAAGTTAAGAAAGAAGCTGTCTTGTCCTCCACTAAACTTGCACGATAGAGCTTATTTTGATTAGAGACATTAGCTACGATTAGCTTAACGTCTTGCCCTGTAGGAATTGTAGTTAATAATGGAATCGTAAAGATTTTATGAATGGCTGTTTTGAGCTGTTGCTTTTCTTGTTTTGTGACTATCAAACTCTTTACTTCACTACTTCCCTTCTCATCTGTTACCTTGAGCAGGATTTGGTGCTCATCAGGGTTGGTAGAACTAAATGTATATTTAGCCTCTTGGCTTACTAGTTTTCCACCAACAAACCATTCAATCTTTGTTTTGCCAGTACTTGAGATAGATGGCTCTAGCAATAACTTTGCTCCAACAGGGAGTTCATATTTTTCTTTGATATTCGTAATGGTTGGTGGTAACCCTTTCTCAACTACTTTGATCTTAATAGTTTTTTCTGTCTTACCTCCTTCGTTATTGACTTCTACTTTGATGGTAAATTCATCAACTTTAGCAGAGGCGAATTTGTAGGATGGCTCATCGCCCACTTTCTTTCCATCGACGAACCACTGTACACTAATATCTCCAGCACCAACAATCTTAGGTTCAAGAATCAGCTCCTCATTCTGCTTTATGACATAGCTGTCCAGCAGACCGCTTATTACTGGTGGTGCCGTTTTGGTTAAAACGGTTAGTTTTGTTTCCTTCTTGTCCTGCCCGCCATCGTTAGAGACAATCAGAGTTAGCCTATAAACTCCAGGCGTCTTAGCCAAATAGGTGAGTTTGGATGTGGCTGCAACCTCTTTTCCATCTATAGCCCAGCTGTACTTAGCATTTAAGCCATTCGTAATGTTGGGCGTAATGGTTAAGATCTCCCCTTCTACTACGGCATATTCCTTTTCTAGGTTTTCGATCTGAGGTGGATTGATAATGATATCCTCTTTCTTATCAATCTTGACACACGAGGCTATAAGCAGCATTAGTACACTCGTGTAAATGATGGTTCTAGTTATCCGTTTCATATTTAATTATGTTTCTTTTTGGGTAATAGTGTAAAGTGTGCTGGTATGTTGCCAGCTCGTACCCGCCACTTCATTTCTCCGTATGGTGAAAAGCAGTATAGTGCTCCAGGTGTGACAAAGTTCCCAGCATCAGTGATGTATATATTTTTTGTGACAGGGTGTACCATTATTCCGTATGGCATCTCTATCAATTTATTAGTTCCATCCGTTATGATATTCTTTGTGACGATCTCATGAGTTAGAGTATTCACGATAGCGTAGGAAAAGGACCACTCACTTTTATTGATATAGCTGTATTCTGCCCCGTAGACATAGAGCAGATCATCATCCAACCAATAGTGTGTGGCCGATACTGGAATAGTATCTGTTACCTCTCCTTTTTTTCGATCAATAAAGTATAAGCGTGAGGGATAGCCCTTATAATCCCCTCTAGAACTGACCCATAGATCTCCTCTTTTGTCCGCACGTATTCTATGAAGATTCCATGCTACATCAATTCTCTTTTCTTCTGTAAATGTGGCAATGTCAATCACAGATACAGTGCGTTCATATCCTCTAAGGTCTCCAGCACCCATATATCCACCTGAATTGGCTACATATATCTTACCCTCTACTATCTCTAACTCATCTGGTTGAAATCCCACTAAGCATCTCCCAACGACCTGAAGTGTAGCGGTATCAACTTTGGCGACGTATCCGAGTTGAGTGTAGTTCGGGTCTATCTTGACGGGGCCTGCGTATGAGGTTACATACGCATAAGCACCATCAAACTTGATGTATCGGCAATTAGGGATCTCCACCTGTCCAATCCTTTTGGTAGTGTACGCATCCATGACCTCTACCTTATTCGAACAGTTAATGACAGCATATACTCTATTGCCATAGATTTTGATATCATTTCCCACATCTCCCATCTCTTTTGGGACGGTTGGATTGATTTCAGCATAGATGTTACGATGATATATACCTGTCTCGAACTCTAAAAAGTCTAAGGTGCTCTTATTGGAGCCCATATTTCCTTCGTTCAGAAGGTAGAACCCCACATAATCCTCCGCTGCTATAGGATCTGGAGTCAGTTTTTTCTCTTCGGAGAGAATCAGCTCCACATCTCCACGGCATGAGCTAATGAGTGGGACGACGAGACTCAATAGGAGTATCCAAAAATATATTCTCTGTTGATTTCTCATATTTCTATTGTTACGCTGAACTTGTAATTACGCTTTGGCATTGGGTAGTTGAGAATGACCTCATAGTCTTGATTAAGAAAGTTATTAACTTCAGCAGCTAGTCTGTAGTCTATTCCTTTCCATTTAAACGTTTTGACTAATGTCAAGTCGTTTGTGTACCATGGCTGCTCATAATCTTCTCTGATGTTAGCAGAGCTATGATACCGCTCACCTACGTATATAAAGCTATAATTGAGCTGCCAGCCACGCCAGAGCAGACTTCCCAATACCGAGCCACTATGCCATGGAATATAAGCTATCTGTCCTCCATAAGTGGTCTCTTGGAGGAAGGGGTTCTCTCTCTTCGTGAAGTCCCGGGCGTTCTGGTAGGTGTAGGTTAGTTTTAGATTGAGAGCTAACTCACTACCTAGTCTGAACGTACCAGAAGTCGCAAAGTCCATCCCCAGAATCTCCACATAGCCAAGGTTCATCATCATCCATCTATACTGACCACTTCCTTTGGGTACCGCAACGATCTTATCTGTTACCTTATTGAAGTAAAAGTCAGACTGTACATCCCATCCTTGGACAATCCCCTTATCATACTTCTGGGCATATTGAAATCCAATATTATACTGGTGCGTGTACTCTGGCTTAAGCTTAATATTGCCAATGTCGGTATAGTATAGGTCATTGAATGTCGGCATCCTAAAGATGTATTTATAAAATGCCCTTATGTTAAAGTCATAGTCCTCCCACGGCTTGTACGTGACAAATAGAGAAGGGGTCAGCTCGAACTTGTCTGGTGCTGACTCGGCCTCATCATCCTCGTGTACATTTCCTCTATCTATGTTCTCTCTTACAAATGTGGAGAGAAGACTTGCTTGAGATTTTATCTTATTTGTATCGATCGCAGTAGAGAGAGCTGTGAGCCACGTAAAACGTTTGGGATAGACGAATCCATCCATATCTGACTCGAGAGTATTATAAATCACATCTGAGGCCAGAGATACGTTCCACCACTCTTTGATCTTGTACCTATTAGCCATTGAGAGATACCACTCAATTTGATTGAATTGATTGTCAATGAGCATTAGAGTAGTATCAGGATTCACATAATGCATATAGTCGTAAGCCCACTTGGCGTTTACCTCAAAGCTATATCGATCTCCAATCGATTTGTTCAAAGAGCCTTGCACAAATAGGCTTCGATCCCATTGCCTCTGTGCGTGTTTGAAGACATTGTTAACGATAGCACCAGGGATCCCACGTTTGGAGTTGTAAAAGTATCCTTTTACTTTCCAATTCCCTTGTCTTAAGTCTCCATATAACCCTGCTTCTGCTCTGAGTGAGAGAATATCTCCATTCTGACGAATGGCTGTGGTATCATACATCACCTCATGAGTGGCAGGGTGTACCCGTCTGTATCGAAATTTATATTTACCTGATGATTTTACCAATTCGGCACTAGCAGACATCGAAACGTGGTCGCTAATCTTTTGCTCATAGTAAATGGCTGGATTGATAAGGTCAAACGAACCAGTCTTAAAGCTAGCCCTAATATGATATCTCTTGTCGCCCTTAAAAGATGGCGTCCTTGAGCGTAGGTAGACAGAACTTGCGGAGGCAAAGTCTTTTGCCGATTGCAGTGTCTCACTCTTTTGCCCATTGTATAGAGATATTTCCTCAATATTATCTAATGAGAACTTCCCTAGGTCCACCTGACCATTTTGTGCATTCCCTAGTTGTACACCGTCGTAAAAGACTCCGACATGATGGCTCCCCATACTTCTGACATTGATGGTCTTCAAACCACCTATGCCACCGTAGTCTTTGACCTGTACGCCCGAGAAATAACGAATCGCATCAGCAACGGAAAAACTACTTAGTTTTTTTAGCTCTGGACCATTTAGCCTTTGTGGAGGAATGATTTCATAAGGACGCTTTGCCACTACCTCTACATTAGGTAGTGCCATGTCCCATCTTACTGAATCCTCCTTGTTGTACTGAGCTTGTACGCGTAGCGTATTACCAAAAGCAAGAAGTAAAAGGGCGAGTGTCAAATACCCAACTCTTCTCTTTTGACCAATACATAAGGTATCAATCATCAATTTTTTGCACGGTTGTGAGCGTCATTAAGGGAAGAAAGAACGCATAATGATATTATGCTATCTTTATCGAACCTACCGCACTCTTAATCCCGAAAGTGACGTCTCTGGTTATAAAAAATATTTAGGCAGGTTTTCTGGCTTGTCTCCTTATTCGCTTCCTTCCCAAGGGAGAAATTCCCTCAGTGGATCTATATGAGTGCGAATAAGTGCTTTTTGAGACTTACAGCAACGGGTATTGCTCAGGATTTACACCTGATTCCCTTTTAATACGGCTATCAATAGATTATTGATCCGTATCACCTAAATTACAGCCGCAAAGATAATCATTATTTTTGTAAATAGATGAGGGTGACAATAGTTTCTGACATTGATACTAATAGTTGTGATTGCCTCTGTCTTAAGGCAATGTCATAGAGGTATATATCAGGGATGAAATGTATCGGATCCGTTCAGAAGAAGACACACTCTGTGATGAGCAAAATTTCTTCCTATAGGAAAGAGTTTTTCTTCTCATATAAAAAATATCTTTTTCATATGAGAAACGTTTCTGCTTTATATATCACAGATTTTGACAGTTTTTAACTCTTCAAATTATACATGAGTTAGATTTTGTTTCTCTCTTTTTTCCAATGTGTTACCTCTTTTTTTTCGTGCGGTGAGGGATATTAATGGAATTGCAGATTGAGGATGATGCCGTAGGATGTACGGCGGTATGGGTAACTATAATTGCTGACGAGAGGGCGTCGGTTTTGGAGTTCATAAAAAGCCCTTAAGCTAATCACTTCCGAAAGCCCATATTCAGCAGAGACCTGTAGTGTATGATTTAGGACACCTTGTGTAGCACTTCTAGAGCCATTCGTAAGTATCTCGGTGTGTAGGAGACTTTTGGTGTATCTATGATGTAATTGTAAAGAGAGCTGTTGCTCAAAGCTATGTAGCCATTTGAGTGTGCTTTGGAATAGAGGTTTGAACTTAAAGGCTACATTTATGGCAGAGCTTACCTCGTGATCTGACTGCTCTAATAACTGCTGAGAAGTGGAGAGTAGGGTGTAGCTCTTTCTTTGGATATATCGCTCTTCAATATTTATCCCACTTTTTGTCCCAATACTGAGTCCTATTAGCGGGTTGAAGTCTTCGGTTATAGTCATGGATGGTATGTATGGCATTGACTCATCATCGGATAGGTGATAATTGGGAATATCGATATAAGATGCATATCGATGTCTTATCTGAAGGTGAGTAAATTGCTCTGTAAGCCAAGGATGTAGGTGTGTGAAGTGGTAGGCTATTTCCATATTTGGAAGTGTTGAAAGGAGAGAAGGGAGTCCGTCTTTGAAGCGACCTCCTATAGCATACTTTTGGAAGAATGATTCCTGTAGGTTATTAACATCCAGTTGCTTAGAGCCTTTGTGTGCTATGATGGAAAATCGTTGAGACCCGTTGGTAAGGAGTTCGAGGCTGCTCACGTCACCTCGTAACTCGTGATGTCGATGATTAGAGGTGAGCCAATGTAGGTCGATCTCAAGGCCTTTAATCGGCGTCATGTGAAGGGTGGCGTCAATCTCGTCGCGACTGAAGTAGGTTAGTGGGCGAATTTGACTTTTATCAGTGGTAATCCATCCTCTGTCGTAAACTCGTCTGAGTTCTTTATTGTGATGATCTAATCCTAGAAAGTAGAGAATAGAAGGGGCCAATTCCTTTTGGTATATCGAAAAACCAAGCGCTTTTCCTGCCTCTGGTAAAAGTCCGGGTATGGCACTGCCTGTGGTTTGTCTATAATGGATGCCCATTGACTTGACGAATTGTGCTTTCCCCTTTGGATATAGGTTAGAGAAGTCATACCGAAGGAGTACGTCCAGATACGTGGCATTCTCAGCTCGATTCCCTATTTCTCTGCCTGTGATATGACGGCCTCTATCCCATCTGTAGTTACTTCGCCAAGTGGCTGTACCTTGTAGCCCTTGCCATCCACGTTTGTGAAAGAGAGGTAATCGATACCCTAGTTCTATCATGTTGTTGTAGTGCATGGTTTTTCCTAGAGAGAGTATATCTCTGCCAATTTTTTGAGTGAATAGTTTGAACTCAGCACTCTTGTCATATAAGTGATTTTGCTCAAAGGGCTCATCGATTAGAGCCATCGTATTGCTTTGGATAACAGCTTGAAGCCCTGGAAGGATCTGCTGGCGAATATTAAGGGCTCGTTCCCAATCCCACCGGCTTAATAATGTGTTGAGGGTGGTTTGCTCATTACTGCCAGTGTAACGTTGGTAATGGTACAGACGATTCCATCGGCTAGAAAGACGATAATAATTTTGCTGTCTTGGCTCGAAGGTATAGGTTAGATCACTACGAGCGTGCCTATTGATGTCATCTTCCAATTCAGGTGAATAGCTTTTGCGATTTAGTAGATGATAAGTAAAATGGAAATTGTTAATATGGTAGAAACGTTTTTGATCTCTCTTGGGATCTGCATAGAGGTCTTTGATTTCGAAGCTTTGTAGCATCTCCATCCTGCCAGCACGATGATTATCCGAAGGGAGATAGCGGAGATCGTTATTGTAGGGGTCATAGAGCGGACTACTTCGTTGGATATTATAAGCATATATAATAGGCGCATTCACTTGCCATGAAGAGGGGAGCAGTAGTCCGAGTTCTAGTTTGGACCTTATGTTGAAGGCTTTTAGGTCCATTAATTCACTTTTTCGAAGGTCTTGTGTAACGCCACCAAATCCGGCAGATTGGTATCGTCCATCTAATTCAAGGCTGGCTAGCTCAGCTAAATTTGCTCTCATGGAGCCTTGAAATGCTTTTCCACCGAGATCTCTAGCACCTGTTAGGGCGAGTTCGTTGATCCAGACCTCTCCTCTGATGGTGTGATCTGACCTATTTCTGACTCCAATCAACATGGCTGAGACTTTACCTAAGGTTGGATGTCCTTTGATGCTCATCTTTTCTCCTTGATTGCTTGATAGTATCGCTCGTATAAATGGCACTGAGGGGTCCGCTCCAGTTTGTGCCCTTTCCTGTTTGAGATGTGTTAGTGCTTCGAGCGTTATGTTCAGTTGGTTATTAGGTAACCATATCAATTGTTGTAGCTCGTGCTCACCCATGCCTTGGTAATCACTTATAGGTGTCGGGGTGAGTTGAAGGGCATACTCATAGTAGTTTTCGGTATAATCCTGACCGATACGAATGAATAGCTCCACCTCCCCTTTTGTAATTAACAATGGAGAGTGTAGATGAGTGAATAGCTGTAATTGCTTATAGTGGCGGAGATCCAATGACTGCTCCTGAAAAACGGCTACGGCTTGCTCTGGCTCTATCTCTGAGAATTCAAGTGCTAGAGCTTGCTCATCATCGCGAGCTAAAGAGATGGCTTGATGACGAATCTCTCTATGTATTCCAGGGGGAGAAACGTACGGTATAGGTTGTCGATCGCTATCCTCCTCTGTACTGAGAGAGCCGACGTGTAGTGCTGCAGTTCGACGGTCAGATGGGTCTATGGCTGCATCATAGCTACTCCATGCGGTAGAGATGATACGTAATTGAGCCAGACGGAGGTGTATCCGTTTATGAAAGTTAGTAAGCGAGAGCCTAACGGTGCGGACATCCTGCAACGATGGATTATTGCCTAGAATAGTGGTAGGCTCTTTGAGAGGAATACGAAGTTTGACCCACCGTTCGCCATTTTGTAAGATTTTCTCACTCACGATATTGGGGTTCACGTTACTTAAGCCTGCTTTAGAAATAGAGACTTCGTAGCGGAAGAAACTCTCCTCAAGGCTTTGTATCATATCTCTATTGAGGTCTTCGGTATCGGGTTGCCAAGTGGCGGCACTCCTAACACCCTGTATGACATTATCCAGTGCATTCCCTTCTGTCCCATTGATGTACTTGTATCTTTCGAGGATTGGAGCCTTTATTTGATCCCATTTATCGCCAAGGAAGAATTGATAGTCATCGCCAGCAGGATCCTGTTCTGGATTACCAAAGGGCTGATCTTTCCATGGGTCCATATTGGTTATGTTGGTGAGCTGCTCTAGATAGTTTGCGTACGTAGGGTGTCCTTTCTCCTCTTTGGAACTCAATCCGTTTAGCCCTACATCTTGGACTTCCATAGGAATATTCCCAGTCGCATCAAATCCGTATAGCTGCGGTGGCTGACTTGCTCTTTTACCCCATTCTGTCTGGCTTTTCTCCTGAGCCCCCTCGTAGGATAAGCCTCCGTCAGGTATGATTTCTTCTTTTATTTTTCCCAAATCGAGGAGTAGTGTCCCCTCGCTATCCAAGCCTACAGAGTAGGGGTCTAGCATCCAAACTTCTATGTAACTGTAGCGACTACTCTCTAAGTCACGGATGGGTAGGGTGGTCATAATGCTTCCCCATAGAGAGGCGGGATTATTCGTTTTCCCTTCGGGTGTGATGAGTGAAGCATCAAGATTGTATGGCCCTCTCTCCTCTGGGTAATAGGAAAGGTTGAGGAGCATAAGATTGTTTGGGAGTATAGGGTTTTGATCCCGCTTGGGAAATAGCTCCTGAGTCATGACCTGTCGCACGAGTGGATGCTTTCTCTGCTCCTTATCAGCTCTAAGGTGATCTGGTTGGTACTTAGCACCGTCTGCGACAAGTAGAGGATCGATCGTGAACCAAGCCATCTGAGCCCGAAGCTCGGGTGAGGGTAGGGAGCCTAATTGCCACTTAAGTGGAAAGGTGAGGTCTATCCATTGATTACCTTGTTCAAAGTCCTCAATAATGATGTGGTCGTTTTCATCGGGTAGGTTGTAAGATGAGTGGAGCTGAGCGTAGGAGGTCTGTATTTCTAGTGCTGAGGGCTCTTTGAGATCCATTCCCCACCACTCATTGAGCCAGCGAGTAGGAGCCATGCCAGAACTTTTATAACTGGCATGAATTCCCCACATCATACTTTTAAGGGCTTCTTCTCCCCAGCGTATCCTGTCTCTATGGCTATCTTCCCAGTAGGTCAGCCATGAAGTACCTATATTCAGGCCTGCTAGTGGAGACCAATTAAGCTCTGTCCCGACGAGAGATTTTTCTTTCCTTCGGCTGCGTTCATGCTCCTGAATGATAATCTCTACACGTTCATTTGTTTCACTAGTGAGTGTTAGATAACCCGTGGCATAATTGATGGTATAGTCGTTCCCTTCCGTAAGGGTTCGTCCCCCACTTTCTACTCTTACGGAGCCAGGGGTTAATTCTCGTGAATCTAGGGAGACTATTTGGGTGGAACTTCCAGAGACTTGGCTGCGAATAACGAAGCGGTCTAACTCAGCCGATTGCTGGGCCTCTCGTCGAGAGAGGTCATATAGGCTAGTGTAAACTGGGTAAAATGAGGCTCCATTATTGGCTTCCTGTGGAACCGACTCGAAGGGTCGTCTAAAAGGAAGGAAGAGCGTGCTACTTTTGCTAGAATATGTGACGCCCTCAATGAGGTCAAATTGTCCATCAGGCTCATTCGTAGATCCGCTCCGATTGGTGCGATCCCAGCCAAAAAGGTCTAGCCAACTTCTCCCAGCTTGCTCCCCCCTCTCGACTATAGCTTTCTCAATCCCAGCGGATGGGTCTCTCAGCAGTAGTGCTACTTGTAAATCCTCACTTGTTAGTTGTCTTTGCCCGCTCTGTAAGGAGTAGCCATTTTTCATCATCAAATCCCAGAGGGGAGAATTGGGAGATAGGTCTTGTCCACTGATGAGTGCCGTCTTTCTTTCCCCATTACTGGATTGAAAGTCTCCGACTTGATACTTTTTGCCTTGATATGTGTAGCTATATGCGACAGCTAAGACTTGCCCTTCGCTCAGGGGGGTATTGAGTGAGATAAAGCCCAGCGTGGGGTTGAGGGTATAAGCACTTTCGGGCAATCGTTGTGCTGAAGGGATATGTAGGGTCGGGCTGGTACCAAAGGATTGTTCACTCGGAGGGGTATTATCCACCAGACTCGCCGATGTGTAGGCGACAATCGGTTCAATATTTGGAAGCAAAGAGCCCTCGCGTGAAGTGCTGACCCAGACCTCGATACGGTCGATGTATAGTTCGCTCTCAATGAGTGGGATGGCTCTGAGGGCATAGTCATATTGCTGAGCAAAGAATTCTGAAAGGAAGAAGTGTTGAGCCACATCGTAGTCCGATGATTTGCGTTCCACCTGACGAAGTTGTCGTCCCCCTTGTACGACAATCCTTCTCTCTTCACTATGCTGCCTGCTAGCTACGACTTGAAGAGAAAAGGGGCCTAGAAGAAAATCACCACGAATACCAAAGAGCTCTTGACCTGTGTCAATAAGAGGATTTCTGCTCTCCATTCGGACATTCCCAGCCTGAATACGTTGGATAAAATCATGTTCCTCACCTTCAAACTGAAGTCTTAACCGACGTCGCTGACTGGCTAATGCCGTCTCGGTATTGTATGAGAGGTCGAGCTTGATCCGCTCGCCGTATGAGCCTTGTAGGTGAATATTAGCCAATTGCTTAAAGTCCACAAAGCTTCTCCGACGTAGTCCTACAGGTATAGCTGGATTATCGTCCGTTATGGTTGTGTTATTCAGGTTCAGCCTTAGATACCCATTGGCTTGGAGCTTGAGGGTAGGTCTTTCCTTAGGCTGAAGGCTTTTATGCTTATTCAAGCTGTAGAAGCGAGACCAATTGAGGGTGTCTAATCTCTCTCTCAGATACTCATCCCCCTTTAAGACATTCCGGAGTTGCCAAGCCCCTAGAGAGTCACGCTGGTATATGAGATATAAGTCACGACTGGGCTGGTACGCAATCGAATCTCTGCTCCACTGTTGAGCCATTGCTGTCATCGATAAAGCAATGAGAAGCAGGGTGAGTAATATTCGTTGCCACCGCATACATCGTGTTGGCTAGATTTATAGGAGACGTAGTCCTTGTCTAATTAAGTCGTTGAGCGAAAGTGTAGGCGACTCCTTGAGCAGTTTCGTGATGACTTTTCGTGAAGCGGCAGGGGTGTAACCCAGAGCGATAAATGCTTTCTCGGCTTCGCTCGCCATCTCTTTTTTCTCCGCAGATGCTGCGGCTGTTTCTTTGGAGTCAATGCCCACAAGATATTCCGACATCTCGCTCTCCACTTTGCTTTTGAGCTCTACAATAATTTGTTGTGCTGTACGTGTTCCGACCCCCTTGATACTTTTGAGCCCCAATTCATCTCCCTCAGCAATCATCCGAGAAAGCTCCTTGGGTGGAAATGACGATATCATCAGTCTGCCACTAGCTGGACCTATCCCTTTCACCGTAATAAGTAGTCGGAATAGCCGCCTTTCACTCTCTTCTGCAAAGCCATAAAGCTCGTGCATATCTTCACGAATCACTTCATGCACTAATAGCGTAACCTCCTCTCCCTCACGAATGAGATTATAACTATTAAGTGAAATGGAGAGTAAGTAGCCCACACCATTAGCCTCTATCACAGCAGAGGCTGGTGTGCGGCTAGTCACTATTCCACGAATATATTCAATCATATCTTACTTGATATTACTTCTTCAGTTCTCTAGAGTAGCTATGTACTGTATCAACGAGCAAAGCCACCTTATCGGGATGAATATTCTTATCCATACCATGACCCAGATTAAAAATGTGCGGAGTGTCCTTGCTCACAGATTTAAGAATCTGGTGGATGGTACTTACAATGTGTTCATCTGAACCAATAAGCGATAGAGGATCTAGGTTCCCTTGGATAGCAATGTTACGGATGCTATTAGAGACAAGGTCTAGCTCGTGTCTCCAGTCAATTCCGACACAGTCCACTTGTATATTCTCGTACATCTTGTACCACGCTAGTGGAGCTTCTTTGGTAAAAGCAATCACTGGTACCTCTGATGTCTCAGGTGCTTTCTTCAAGGCCTCCACAATCTTCTCTGTATATGAGAGACTGAAGTTGGCAAAAGCTGGGGTGGTTAAGATACCGCCCCAAGTATCGAAAATTTGGAGTATCTGTGCCCCAGCCTTGACCTGAGCGGTTAGATAGTCAATCAGTGCATCGGATAGCACCTTTAGTAAGTGGTGCATTAAGTCCGGGCGATTGTATATCAATTGCTTCGTCTTAATGAAATGTTTGCTCCCACCACCATCTATCATGTAGCATGCTAGTGTGAAAGGACTTCCACAGAATCCAATTAAAGGCACTTTCCCATCAAGTTCCTTCCTTGTGAGTCGGATAGCATCCATCACATAACCGAGGTCATCCTCGACATCAGGTTTGGTCAGTGATAAAAAATCCTTCTCCTGACTTAATGGTCTTTCAAACTTAGGACCGACCCCTTCTTCAAAGTGAAGTCCCAAGCCCATCGCATCTGGAATGGTCAGGATATCACTAAAGATGATAGCTGCATCTAGGGGAAATCGTCGTAATGGCTGGAGCGTTATTTCGCAAGCATACTCGGGATGAGTAGCGAGGTTCATGAAAGAGCCTGCTTTCTTCCTCAGTTCACGATACTCAGGTAGATAACGTCCTGCCTGACGCATCAACCACACAGGGGTCTGTTCGGTCTTTTCACCCCGAAGTGTACGGAGCATAAGATCGTTCTTGAGCATATTATATCAAATCAATTAAAAACCTAAAATAACGGGTAAGAACTTCTCTGCGGATAAAGAGGCACCGCCTATTAAACCTCCATCCACATCACTCTTAGAGAATAGTTCGTGAGCATTACTGCCATTGCAGCTACCACCATAAAGGATTGTGGTATCTTCTGCTACAGTCTGCCCATATTTCTTAGAGATAACAGAGCGGATATGGTGGTGAATTTCTTGTGCTTGTTCGCTTGTGGCAGTCTTGCCAGTACCGATTGCCCATACTGGTTCGTATGCTAGTGTGATCTTACGGAAGTCGTCCTCTGAGAGGTTAAAGAGAGCCTCTGTTATCTGCTTCTCTACTACTTCAAAGTGCTTTCCTGCCTCACGCTCCTCCAGAACTTCCCCTATGCAGAAAATAGGCTTAAGATCATTAGCCAGAGCCAATTCTACTTTCTTTGTTAGGATAGCAGATGTTTCTCCATAGTAGCTACGTCTTTCGCTATGACCTAAGATGACGTACTTTGCTCCAGTACTTGCAACCATCTCAGCCGAGACCTCACCAGTGTACGCCCCCTTTGCTTCAGCGGCACAGTTTTCAGCAGCTACCCCAATCTGAGAGCCTTCTACAGCCTTTACGACTTCTGTTAGGTGAGTGAATGGGACCCCTAGGATCACATCACATTGTAATTCTTTTCCCTCTATTGATTTTCTTACATCCTTAGCGAGTTGGACACCCTCTTGGAGTGTGGTATTCATCTTCCAGTTACCCGCAACAATATTCTTTCTCATCGTTCTAATTTTTTTATCTATATGATTGTTTCTTATTCTTACTTATTCTCTAGTAAATGTAGATCTTCTTAATTTTCTCCTCTGATTTCCGTGTATCCAGCCGAGTATGACTAGTATGATAGCATATACAGCTAAAGGACCAAAAGAGTAGAAATAGCTCTTGAATTTACTATATTTCTCAACGGGTTGATAAGGGTTCTTCACAAAAGAATCCTTCTTCATCAGCTTGTCGAAGTCCTTGGCAGAGAGCTTTCGCACAATTTTTCCTTCCTTGATCACCAATAACCCAGGGTTACTGCGAATAACCGTTTTGGCAGTCGTCTTATCTAAGAAAAGTATTTCCTTAAATTCGTGTTCAAACGGCTTATTTTTTTCGCTCTCCCAGATCTCTCCACCATTACTTACTGCTAAGTACAGCTTCTCATCAGATCTCTTTTGGAATTCAAGAATGCGGTTCAGAAGCTTACGACTGATCTTATTGAAGTCGGGGGTGATCAGCAATAATGCTCTCCCTTTTTCATAAGCGATTTGCTCCATCGCGTTAGAGCCGTCCTCTCGGAGTAATACAAAATCTGACCCCGCTGGCTGCTGTGCCTCCTTGATTACCCTAGTCTCATCTCTTACATAGGTCCAAGAGTCATCAATGTTACTAAGCTCCTCTAGGCTAAAGGTTTTCTCTTTTCCCTCTTTTTCATACACAAAGAGGTATTCATATTCTCCCTCTGAGCCGCCCGTGAGTGTTAGTTCCTTCAGATTACTACCGACCTTATATGGACGGAAGTCAATAGCAGGGAGATGCTTAACGGGGTACATGTTAAAGTTGATGAGGAGTAGCATGCTGACGATAATCAGTGTCACATCCCAGCTCTCATCTAACAGTCTTACCCAGCGACTTCGTTTGATCCAAAGTAGGATGGTTAGTGGCAGTAGGATGAGGTTCTTGAGAAAGGTTGCTGTGTTACTGATCTTTAGGGCATCACCAAAACACCCACAGTCTTTGACTGGATTGTAAATTACAATGTAAAGTGTTAGTAACGTCATACCGCTCATCAAAACTAGCAATATGCCGCTCGTCAATCTTGGTACTAGCCCCAAGAGTAGTGCGATTCCCAATAAACCCTCGAGCACATTGAGGAATATCGCAAAAAAGGAAGATAGGTCATCAGAAAGTGGTATGCCAAACGAGGATGCATATTCTCCAATCTTGATGGCTGTACCCGTAGGATCAATGCCTTTCATCAAGCTAGAAAACACGAAAGTACATCCGACTATCAGCTGTGCAATGAGACAAATCATCCTCCACACTTTCGTGGAGCGACTACTCTCAAGGCCCTCGGTTTGGAGGTAACTCTTAACGGTTTCTATGCTCCCTTTTGTAGCTTTATCTATATCAACCATTTATTGCATTGGATCTATCCCTTCGGATATGAGTATGAGTGCGAAGATGGCATAATTAATCATGTCTAAGTAGTTAGCATCAATGCCTTCGCTAACGCTTACCTCTCCACGATTATCTTCGATCTGTTTTGTCCGAAATACCTTTTGGAGGATGATATCGGTGATACTAGAGATTCGCATACTCCTCCATGCTTCACCGTAGTCATGATTCTTGGCAAGCATCAGTTGCCTACTTCTTCCAGCGTAGGTATCGTACCATGACATCAGCTCTTCTCTATCCTCATTAGGGGTGTTATTATAGCTGTGTTCAAGTTGAACCAGCCCCATAATCCCATAGTTAACGATGCCTATAAATTCTCCTTTTAGGCTCTCGTTAACTAGATTTTTCCCACTTTCTTGAACAGATCTAATCCTCTGAGCCTTGATGAAGATTTGATCGGTCACGGCTGAAGGACGCATGACACGCCATGATGCACCATAGTCTTTGAATTTCTTACCGAATAAGGTGCGACAAGTATTGAGCACTTCATCATATTGATGCTCAGTGTCATGTGATTTACCACCCTTGGATGTTTGAATACTATCCATTGATTAAAATCGTATGAAATTATCGCTTCATTAAGAAGGAAAGGTCCTCAGAGGGCTTATACTCCTTGATCTCCTCTCCATATTTAAATACACGCAAGTTATTCTCTCCCTTTAATGTGATTTTATCATCTTCTATCAAGAAGCGACTCCCCTCACGCAGTCCAGCGACATACATATCCCTGTTGGCTGCAATATATTCTAGAAGACGTTGTTCACGGGTCTCTCCACCATGATTGGTTGGATGAGCATCTAGGTAGTGGGGGTTGATTTGAAAAGGAATCAGGTTCAAGGCTTCGAAGCTGATTGGCTCTAGGATAGGCATATCATTAGTCGTGCATAGTGTAGGACAGGCTACATTACTTCCTGCACTCCAGCCGAGGTATGGAGTACCACTCTTTACCGCTTCTCTTATGGCCTGTATGAGTCCTTGCTCTTGCATCATCTTAGTTAGCTGGAATGTGTTACCTCCACCTACCATGATAGCTTTCGCCTCCATGATGGCTTTGATTGGATTTTCAAAGGTGTGAATGCCCTTAACTGTTACACCGACACCAGATAGAGCCTTATTCACCTTCTCAACATATTCATCAAAACTAAAAGTTACTCCAGCAAATGGGATGAATACCACTTCTTTGCTCCGCTCATCTCCTAAAAATGATTTGATGTCGCTGGCTGGTTTCTCTAGATAGCTCTCCCCTGGAGATGCTGAATTGCTGATTAATAGTAGTCTCATAGTCCTTTTCTATCAATAAATTATTTCTTTCGTTTATACATTTCTTATCTGTACAAACTTACCAAAAAAAGCTTACCTCACATTATTAAATGGTACGGTTTCTTAGACTCTGTCAGTAATCAGTCTGTATCTTTATTTTTATAAAGTCCGAGTGTAATAGTTAGTTTGATAATTGTTTGCATACCGCTATGGTATAATAGGTGATATAAGTAAAAGTAGCCAGGGGGCTGTTCTTGGATATTTTATCTGTTTTTGTTAATTATGATTACTGCATGGACTGGGTTGTCTCTGAGTAACGAGTTAATTAAGTCGGAATTTGTATCGTAAGTTCTATTTGTGTTCATAATATGTTTGCTAACATGACTAAATCCAAGTGAACTAATCTTAAGTCGAATAATTCACTTCTTTTTACCTTTTATTCCTTTTAATCAGATACGTTATATTTTCAAGTTTTATGTGAAGGGGTTGATTTCTTTGAGATGTGATGGCTATCTTAACTGTCTTGTAACGTGAGGCTTATCATATGAGGAATATTTTGTATATAAAAGTCTACACAAAGATAAAAATTGAGTACCTTTGTATTAGATATTATTTAAAAGGAAGTAATCAAACGTGTATGAAACCAATCCATATTATTAACGGACCTAACCTTAATCTATTAGGTGTACGTGAACCAGATATTTATGGTAATACTCCATTTGACATGTACTTGGAGCGTCTGAGAGACTTATATCCGTCATTTGATATTATATATTTTCAAAGCAATCATGAGGGAGATATTATTGACTATCTCCAAGTAGAAGCTGCTGATGCTCATGGTGTTATTATAAATGCTGGAGCTCTCTCTCACTACTCTTATGCTATTGCTGATGCTATACGTATCCTTACATGTCCTGTGATTGAAGTGCATATATCAAAGATTGCTGCTCGTGAGCCTCATCGGCATGTCACGGTGCTGACGGAGGTGTGTGACGCTATGTTACAAGGCTTTGGTTTGGATGGATATCGATTAGCATTAGCACATTTGGTATCAAGAAAGCCATATTAAATAAATCGTAATAAATATTCTAAAATTAGAAATAAGAAATGATAAAGTCAACAAAAATGATCGCTACAATCTCAGATTTGAGATGCGATATACCGTTTTTACAGAAGATAATTGATGGAGGTGTAGATGTCGTCCGTATGAACTCTGCACACCTTACAGAGGAGGGTTTTTCCAGAATTGCATCCAACGTGAGAGCTGTCAGTGATATGGTAGCACTCTTGGTGGATACGAAAGGGGCAGAAATTCGCAGTACTACCTTAGAGGGTGGGGAGCCTATTGAGCTTACTAATGGATCGAAAATAGACATCATCGCGGATCCAGAAGCGAAGAGTTCGGCCACATTGTTAAGTGTCAATTACAGACACTTTGTTAGAGATATCCCTGTTGGGACGAGGATCTTAATTGATGATGGTGAGATAGAATTACAAGTGCAAGGTAAGACAGATACTGTACTACATTGTGTCGTTCTCAACGACGGTATATTAGGCTCACGCAAAAGTATTAATGTGCCTGGCGTAAGGATAGAGCTCCCTTCTGTAAGTGAGCAAGATAAGCGTGCTATCAAGTATGCTATTGATCTAGGGATGGACTTTATAGCACATTCATTTGTTCGGAATAAAGCTGATATAGAAGCGGTTCAAGCTGTTTTGGATGAGCTTGGAGGAGATGGGATTAAGATTATTGCAAAGATTGAAAATCAAGAGGGGGTAGATAATATAGATGAGATTATAGAGGCAAGTGATGGTATCATGATTGCTCGTGGAGACCTCGGGATAGAGCTGGCTATGGAGCGGATACCAGCTGTCCAAAATCTAATCATTCATAAGTGTATCCTGAAGAAGAAGCCTGTTATTGTATGTACCCAGATGCTTCACTCAATGATTACCAATCCTCGCCCTACTCGTGCTGAGGTTTCAGATGTTGCTGGGGCTATTTTTTCAGGTACTGACGCGGTGATGCTTAGTGGTGAAACAGCTTATGGTAAATACCCAGTGGAAGCTGTTTATACTATGAGACAGATCATTCGTGAAGCAGAGAAGCATAAGAGTTATAGCAATAATTTCAAACCCGAGAAGGGAGAGAATGACGTTGTGGATGTGACCAGCTATCTTGCTAAATATACAGTTAAGTCCATTGAGAAGCTAGGAGTGAAAGCCATTCTTAATGATGCGGCTACTGGACGTACTGCTCGTAACCTTAGTGCGTATAGAGGTAAGGCTCCTATTTATGCACTTTGCAAGAACCCTCAGGTTGCTCGTCAGTTGGTATTATCTTATGGTGTTTTCCCTCGTGTTAATGCTGCTAATCAAAAACACCGCAGCTACTATGCTGAGTCATTAGAGATCCTCTTGGCTGAAGGGGTCTTGAAGCCTGATGATATGGTTGCCTACATTGGTGGAACCTTAACACATGAAGTTGGAACGACCAGTTTGGATCTGAATAAGGTGAGTGAAGCAATAGAATTTTACAGGAAAAACTCACGCGGTGAATAATAGACTCCAAGAAATGGCTCTTGAGGAGTATATTTCGGAGCATTCTTCACCAGAGCCGGAGATTTTACAAGATCTAACTCGAGAGGCTTATCGAACACTTATACATCCACGTATGGTGTCGGGGCATATTCAAGGTCGTTTTCTCAAATTCTTGGTCAAGATGATTGCTCCCAAAAGAGTTCTCGAGTTAGGTACGTACATTGGTTACTCGGCCCTCTGTATCGCAGAAGGTCTTTCAGAGGATGCCTTATTAACCACTATTGAGGTAAATGATGAACTGGAGCAGCGGATCTTGGATCTGTTTGATAAGGCTGGGGTCTCAAAAAAGATTGAGTTGTTAATCGGTGATGCTGTAAAAATATTACCTACACTGCCTTTGGAGGAGTTTCAGTTGGTTTACCTAGATGCTAATAAAGCTTTATACCCAGAATATTATCGTATCTTGTCGGATCGTATGAAAAGTGATAGTTATATCATTGCCGATAATACCCTTTGGGGTGGAAAATTACTAGATCCCAAGAGCCATGATCCTCAGACAAGAGGGATAAGGGAATTTAATGAACTCGTCGCCCACGATAATCGTATGGAAAAGTTGCTACTACCATTGCGTGATGGGCTGACCTTGATTAGAATAGAATAATTATGGATGAATTAAGAACAACTAAAGTTGCTAGAGAAATACAGAAAGAGCTAGGAAAGCTCTTTCAAGAAGAGACACAGAAAATGCGTGGTGTGATAGTCTCTGTCACAGAGGTAAGATTGAGCCCAGACCTTAGTTCTGCTAGGGCTTTTCTAAGTATCTTTCCAGATGATAGAGCTCCTCAGATTATGAAGAACATTAAGAACAATACGTCTCAGATACGTTTTGATCTAGGGAAGCGGATGGGTCAGCAACTGCGTATTATACCTGAACTCATTTTTGACTTGGATACAAGCGAAGCGTATGCCGCTCGTATTGATGAGCTCTTGGGTATTAATAATAATCCTAAGGATAAGAAGTAAAGCCTTCATATAAAGCGTATCTGGTTTATGCGGAAGCACGAACTCAAAAGTGCATTTTTCATAGCATGGCGGTATTTCTTCTCTAGGAAAAGTACCAATGCGGTCAATGTTATGTCCTTAGTATCTGTTATTGGGATAGCTCTTGTGGCTCTCTCAATGATCGTCGTACTCTCCGTATTCAATGGCTTTGAACGCTTTACTACCTCACAGTTTTCCGTACTGACACCTAAGTACATTGTTCAGCGTATTGATGGAAAGCCTTTTTCTCCATCTTTATTATCGATTCCTAACACTCAAGGGGTGCTGAAAGAGCAGGCGTTAGCATCATACGAGGAAAATAGTACTACAGCAATGCTGATTGGTATTGAAAAAGAGTACCAAAAACTTTTGCCATTGGAGTCTTTTGTCTTTGATGGTTCTTTTGATGTTGGGGATGCTCAACACCCATTAGCTGTAACTGCCTTAGCATTGGCATACGAATTGGGAGCCGGTGTTGAGTACCGCACGCCACTGAAGATTACCGTTCCGAAGAGGGTTGGGAGGATCTCAATGGTGATGCCTAACAAGAACTTCAACACCCAAGATTTTGTGATCTCAGGTACTCTTCGACTAGATCAGTTAGAAGATAGCAAAGTGATTTTTCTACCTATTCAAATTGTTAGAAATCTCCTCCAATATAGTGGGGATGAGGTGAGTTACCTTGCTTTGCGAGAAGATGTATCTGCTGCTGAAGCCGATATTCTCGCTAAGAAATTGCCGAAAGAGTACGAACTGCTAGATAGATACCAGCAACATCCGGAGGTATATAGAGTCTTAAAGGTTGAGAAGTGGGTGAGCTTCCTACTCCTTTTCTTTGTGTTAATACTCTCTCTCTTTGGTGTGATTAGTACACTTGGCATGCTGGTGCTAGAGAAGCGTGATGATACAGACACCCTCCGATTTATGGGAGCTAGAGAGAGGATGATAGATGCGGTTATCGTATTCGAAGGTTGGCTACTCTCCATTACTGGGCTAGTGATTGGCCTCTCTCTTGGGGTACTCCTTGTGCTACTTCAGGCCAAGTATGGCTTTGCGAAGTTTGCAGGTGGTAGTGACGGAGCCTTTATCATCAACACCTATCCTGTAGAGTTACGTCCTCTAGATTTACTTTGGATTGGAATAATTATCCTACTTATTGGGTGGCTTAGTAGCCGTCTTGCGTATCGTTTATTCCGTCGTTCAGCACCTAAGGCACAGTAATTCATTCCAAGAGCATCTCCACCTCGGCGAATGCTTCTGCATTTCGGTCTTCCTCTGCGTAGAAGGTAAGGGGCAGATGCGGGAGCTCATCTGTAGCATGATTCAGGGTCTCTTCGAAGGCCCCTATGTTTCGAGTGTAAAAGCACCATAGACGCTCCCCCTCACCAGTCAATTGGTATGCCTGTAATGCTAGGTTATTCTTTTCCATAGCAGGAATTAGTACATCTTCGAACTCCTCCATGAGCTTCATAGTATTTTCTGTAGGCATGCCTGCATGATCTCCTTCATATGCCCAAGTAATATCCACACGGATAGGGTATTTTCCTGTATCTAACTCTCGGCGAATCTCATTTCGTATTTGTAAAAAACGAGCTTGCTCTGGATTTCTCTCTCCATCCAGGATAAGTGAAGTCATGTCTTTGCTTATTCGTGCCATAATTACTATTATTATAATTCCTTTGGTTGTGAGGCGTTGTGCTTGTAAACCGATATTTCTAATGAGTTGATGACATTCTGCCAAATGATATAAAAGATGGGAATCAATGTTACAGCCTCTGGGAGAAAAGCCATCGCTAGCCATATCGCAAAGATTGTATTCTTCTGCCCTAACGCTTGTCTACCATTGACCACATCGTGTCCATTCCACTTCGCAATCCTGCCTCCGATGAAGTATAGGGTGACCGTAGTCACAAAGGTAACAAATCCCAGTAGGATCCCATACTGAAGTGTAAGTGAATCATTGACTCTAAAGGAATGGATCGCTTTTGCTGAGACTATGAGTACGGTAAACGCCCAGATATAGAAGGTGTCACCCGAACGCTGTGCTAGTTTTTCGTGCCATTTGGGAAGCTTATACCGTAGTAACCATACCAAGCCTAATGGGAGTAGTAACAGTAGAGATACTTGTGATAAAATTCTTATCACCGTAGCACTATATGATGAGGCAATATCAGGACTCACTCCACTAATCAATAGGGGACCAAGTAAGGCAATCGCCACATTACTAATAATCAAAAAGGTAGTCACAAATGCTATACTCCCGCCCAGCATATAAGTGATGACAGAGGCGGCCGTCGCAGTAGGAGTAAGAATGATGAGAGAGACCCCCATCGCTATTACCGCGCTATAGGGTGCTAAAATTAGATAGCTGATGATACCTAACAACCATTGTACTACCAACATAATGATATGGGCTTTCTTCACCTTTAGGTCCCTAGGCTTAATACGAGTATATGATAGCGTCAGCATAAGGAATAGATTATAAGGGAGGATAGGCGAAAGATGATAAAGCCACGGGTGAAAAATGGCTCCAAGTAGCATAGCCCACAAAAGGGCGTAATCCTTGAATATTCGAGCTGCTTTAATCATAGCGGGTTATAGAGGCCGACTCACCAGCGGTTGTGGGAATAATAAACGAGTGTTATTTTGCTCGCAGATAGCCTCTAATTCGGACAGATCATTAAGCTCTCCATTCATATGCATAGGTGCCAAGGTATCACAGGGTACTACATCCATCAATTCCTTAAGCCCCTTCAGGTAATCCTTACCTAGACGTAAATCAGTTGGGAACATGAGCAGGTTGAGTGTCAGCTCATCTCTCTTCAATGCAGATAACTCCTTATGCCACTGCTCTTCATAAATCTGGACGTACTTAGGAGAGGCCTCCTCATTCCAATGCCAGTTATTTAGATCTCCAGCATGAAAGAGTTGAAAGTCCTCGTCTTGTATGTAAAATGAGCCACCTAAGTCTGTACTTCCATACGCCTTGATATTGAGAGCGTCAATACTCTTTATATCCCCAGTATCTAAGTATATAACTTCATCTTGATACTCTGTAGGTACAGCATGGCGAACTTCTTCGTGGAAGATATAACTAACTCCAGCTGGATGGTCTCTAAAGAGAGTATGAACATCCCTGCTATAATGATCGCCATGTGAGTGTGTGCAAAAGATGTATAAGTGTTTGTCAATGTGCTCTGCAAGAATCTCCAAGATAGGTGAAGTCCCATAATAGTCAAAAAGAAGCATAGACTTAGCACTGACATATGAGTAACTGCTATGGTGAATAAAGTAAAGGTATCTGTTCATAAATCTAATTAAGGTTTGGTCCATTCAGTCGCATTTGTGGCATCGCCATCTATGGCTACTAGAAGTAAGACCTCAGCACAAGCTGCAGAAGCATTAGGGCAGGGGATGAATGTGAGATCTTTTCCACCAGCTTTAATGAAATTGTCTCGCTCATGAATGTCTATCTCCCATGAAGTTTCCAGATTATCACACACAAAGCTAGGACAGAACACAGAGATCACTCTGCTGTCTCTTGCCAAAGTTCGTATCTGATCTTCTGTAGCAGGACTTAGCCACTTATTATTCCCGAGTCTTGATTGATAGCCTACTACGGGCTTTAGATGCAAGGACTGAATCTTATCAGAAGAAAAGATTAGTTCAGTCATCTTATTGCACTGAGCTTCGTAATCCTTATCTCTATTTCCTAGGTATGACTTAGTCTGAGAAAGCGGTATCCCATGGTATGAAAGGAGTAGATCGCTATGAGACTTAGCATAAGTAGCGATTTGTTCAACCAACAGGTCAATGTATGCTGGGTGGTCAAAGTAAGGACGAACACATTTGAGAGCATAGGTATAAAGTCCCTTCTTATGCTGTGCTACTACGTGCTGCACGGCACTCTCATAGCTACTCATCGCATAGTGAGGGAAAAGCGGAAGTATAATTAATTCCTCAATATCATCCTGTGCAGCCCTCATCAAGGCATCATCTACACTCCCACGATTATATCTCATCGATGAGTAAACTGGCAGCTGCCCCAGCGAAGACATCCTTTCAGCCAATTCATCGGTTAAGATCTGCAAAGGGAATCCCTCGGGGGTCCAGATTAAGCGATACTTATCAGCCGATTTAGGGGCTCTCTTAGGTGCGATAATCCCCTTGACCAAGATATGCCTAAAGAGGTAGGGAATGTTTATGACTCTGGGGTCTGTGAGGAAATCAGTTAAGTACTGTTTCACATCATCAACCTCTGGAGTAACTGGCGATCCTGTATTAATCAGTAAAATACCCTTCTTCATCTATCCTTACTTACGTCCATAATCTGCAGGAATTTCACCCCATTCACGTGTCTGCCACTTTATGATCTTATACTTACTAAGGTCATTGCTCTTAAGCCACTTTATGGCACGTTCTACGTGTCGGTAGAGCTCCTCTGTAGCCTGATTACGCTCAAGCTTTGTTTTGCATACCGCCTTTTCGACCCATGCAATGGCATTCCTACTGTCACTATAGATAGGCACATAATAATCATGCTGCTTCATCCAGGCCATAGCATGTACTATAGCGAGGAACTCCCCTATGTTATTGGTGCCAACAGGGTATAACTTACTCGAAAAGACCACATCGCCCGTCTCCACAACTACACCTTGATACTCCATTGGTCCTGGGTTATGGCGAGTAGAGGCATCTACAGCAATAGCATCTGGGATAATCTCATCACTGTTTTTCCGTACTCTCTGGCTCTTCGAATCTTTCTTTTCAGGAGGCTCAGGACCACTTTCGAAAAGACGCTGGGCGTCCTCCTCGCTAATCCCTTTATACGACTTATATTTAGCTTTAGGATACCCATGTACCTCAGCCTTACACTCATCCCACGAGTTGTACACCCCAGGATTTTTACCCTCCCACACGATATAATATTTTTTATCCTGCATGCTAACCTCTAACCTCGTTTGCAATATAAATGAGTGCTACTTCTTCGCTTTCTACTTCTACCACTTCCTCTACTGCATAATTAAGAGTCGCTTCCCAGAGAGCATTAAATGTGCGATTTTCAAAAGGATATGCCACCCCTCTAGCACTCATGGGAGATGGACGAAGTGCGAAGAAAGATAGCTGCTGTTGAATAGCAACCTCTATCCTAAGCAATCCTTTGAATGGGAACATCACCCCATAATCGGTTATCATACGAACCTCAGCACCCATATCATAATACTCTGCGAGCAGAGCAATATTACCAAGCGTATGGTCTTCTCTCCTACCCGAAGCTCCCAATATACAGATTTGGTTCCACCCTTTCTGAAGAGCATACGTGACCGCCTTAGTGAGGTCGTTAGTCTCTTGGTCTGGAATCCACGTAAATTTCATTCCTATTCGCTCCAAGTCTCTATCATCAACAGAGTCTCCATCCCCAATGATTACATCAGGTCTCCTACTACAGAGAGCCAAAAAAGATGATGTCGCACCATCGCACACTATAATATGTGGCACGTTGTCTAATAGCATAGATATAGTGCTATTTAGGCGAAGATCTCCATTGGCTATAATCGCCACCTGAGGTAAATAAGTATCGGAAAGGTCTAGACTCATATCACTTCTTGATTTAGCATCATTCGCTTCCAGTTAAAGTAACCATAAATAGCCATCCCTGTGTACACCGTAAAGAATACGCCAGTAATGACAAATCCTTGATAAAAGTAGAGGACGCTGTAGATGAGATTAGAAAGAATCCAGCAGTACCAGTTCTCGATATGTTTCTTTGCCAAAAGCCACATCCCCACTAAGCTAACGGAGGTGGCTAATGCGTCCCAATAAGGAAAGGGACTCTCCATAAATCTCCTGAAGACTGGCCCTAAGAAGAGGATCAATAGCACTGTGATCATAAGGAAGTAATATCCCCTCTTTTTCCCAAGACGCGTGATGATATCCTTTTTCTGCTCCTGCTTCCTCATCTTTAGCCATTCTTGCCAACCATAGATACAGGCTATAAGATAGTATATATTGACAAAAATATTACCATACACGTGACTCTTCCATGAGATATACATGTAAAATAGTGGTAAGATAATACCCACTGGCCATAGCCATATACTAGCCTTAAGCTCTAACCATACATAGAGTATGCCTATCGTCGCAGCTACCAACTCTATTATTTGAATGAGTTCCATATCAAGTTACATCTTTTCTTAATCTGTATCTCATGCAAAGGTAACTAAATATTACCCCAACTTATATTCCAATAGTGTACAAATTCATAAAAAACACCCTTTCATTTATCCCGAATAGCTACCGATTTAGATATTTATGCGTGGAGTATTATATTATTCCTGAAAGAGCCATATTTTTGGAGCCTAAATAGAATGATTCGAGTAAGAGAAGATTTTTTCTTTCCCTATTTTTATTCCGCTAATAAATGGATTCGAAGTGTTGTTTAACACGATACCAATAACTCGTTGTTATTGCATTCGGATGATGTAACCTTTTTTTTGCCTTTTGTTACTGTATGGTAGAAAGCACCACAATTATCAGATAATGAAGTTGCTGAGGACGGCAGCCAATTAGAGTTTGCCGTTAACAAAGAATTGTAGTGCGGAGATGGCTTGAGCTTCAAGCATAGCCATACCATTTAGCTTTTGGCACTCATTTGGAGCATGGGCTAAGAAACCGCTATTATCTGTGTATGTGAGGTCGTAGAGAAGATGGTTAGCATTCAATAGATGGTAAGGGATAGGAGGGGCCAAGTGTGGATATTGTTTACCTCCAAGGGGCGTAGCATTGACAATAATAGAGGTGTTATGCAGTAGGTTTTTGGTCATTTCTTCGTAAGTCAGGTCTCCTCGCTCTTTGCTTCGAGATACGGTCATCACTTTTATCCCTTTGCTTTCAAGCCCATATCTGACCGCCTTGGCTGCACCCCCAGTACCAAGTACTAAGGCTTGTTTATCAGGGGATAAAAAACCGTTATTAAAATAGGGAGCTAGAGGCGTGAGAAAACCAGAAACGTCGGTGTTATGACCAATCAGATGTCCATTAAGTACCCTGACGGCGTTAATCGCTCCAATGCTCTTGCCTACAACTGTAAGGTCATCAAGATATGGAATGATCCACTCCTTATAAGGAATAGTTACGCTGAAACCTCTCCAAGAGGAGTCCTGACGAACCTCCTCAATAAATGAGGTTGGATCGTTAGTATCAATTAGCCTATACTCTCTGGGGGTTGAATCTCCTTCCCACAGTTTATGAAAAATTTCGGGTGAACGGCTGTAACTGATGTTACAGCCGAGCAACCCAAAAATCTCTACTTTTGCCACAGTTCTTCTCTTTTCTTCTTCTCGATGTCACTCAGTATCACATTTGTTTCTGAATGTAGTGGCTTGTACCCCACATACAGAGCACATACGTATGGGAAATAGACCTTGTGGTATGTGTTTATAAATCCAGCCATCTTCATGAGCTGAGTCATTTCCTCTCTTTGAGGAACTTCCTCTATACTCCGAGCAAGATACTGATACGCCCACTTATTGTGTCCTACAGCTGAAGCGAGTGTAGGCATAGTTACGTTTACATGCATATCATAGAGCTTATGAATAATGGAGCCTTTTGGCTCGCAAAGCTCTAATATAGCAACCATGCCTCCAGGACGAACTACCCTATACATCTCCCTATATGAATGGGCAATGCTTTCAAAATTACGTATTCCGAAGGCACACGTAATAGCATCAAATTGTGGATCCTGGTATGGAAGGTTCATGGCATCCATTTCTTGGATCTCAATTTGAGGAAGTCGTTCTGAGTTAGCCTTTTTTCTTGCTATCTCTAACATTCCGATAGACATATCTCCAGCTATCACTGCTGCTTCAGGGCACGCTTTAGCTAACATGATAGATAAATCACCAGTACCAGCAGCTAAGTCCAGGATTCGTTTCGGCTTTTCCATAGCTACGTGATTGATAAGATCCTTTCGCCATTGAAGGTCTAGACCAAAACTATTTAGTCTGTTCAGCTTATCGTATGTGGGAGCTATGGTATCGAACATAGAGCGGATTTTATCCGCAAAATTATTTGACATTATATTACTTTCTTGACTCCAACCAAGCTACGACATTTCTTTCAATCCTATCGTGTAATTCACTGGTAGGATGTTTTACGAAGGTTTCGCCCGTTAGCTTTTCATATAATTCGATGTACCTTTTTGTCACAGTATCACAATATTCAGGAGTCATTTCTGGCATTTCCTGTCCCTCTTCTCCTGAAAAACCCTTGTCCATGAGCCATTTTCTCACAAATTCCTTGGAGAGCTGTCGCTGTGGCATCCCTTTGCTGAAAAGCTCTTCGTAGGTATCTTTATAAAAATAACGGCTAGAGTCCGGAGTATGTATCTCATCAATGAGATAGATTTCGCCATTTTTTTTGCCAAACTCATACTTTGTGTCAACTAGAATTAACCCCTTTTCCTCAGCTAGTTTTGTTCCTCTCTGAAATAGTTCGTATGTGATACGCTCAAGTTCCAAATAGTCCTCACGATCGACCAGTCCACTGGAGATAATCTCCTCTCGAGAGATCTCTTCGTCATGACCTGCATCAGCCTTAGTCGTAGGGGTGATGATGGGTTTGTCAAACTTTTGATTTTCCTTCAGTCCTTCAGGGAGTTGAATGCCACTTACCGATCTCTTACCATTGGCATATGCTCTCCAAGCACTTCCTGTGATATAGCCACGAATGACCATTTCCACTTTGAAAGGTTCGCAGGCGTGTCCTGCTGTGACCATGGGGTCTGGAGTATCAATCTTCCAGTTCTTTACAATATCAGCAGTGGCATCTAAGTTCTTTGCTGCAATTTTATTTAGGATCTCACCTTTATATGGAATACCCTCAGGTAATATCTTGTCAAAAGCAGAGATACGGTCTGTAACCACCATGATCAGTAAATCATTATCCATGGTATAGACATCTCTTACCTTTCCATGATATAGGCTTTTGAGATTAGGTAGCTTTAGTTCAGTATTTACTAGTGCATTAGCCATAACTTATATTTATATATGTGTATTATTATATGTGTTTATTTACTTGTCTTGTCATTCCGATTCTCAGCTTCTTGTCTTTCAAAGCCTTCATATGCTTCGACAATAGCTTGTACCAATCCGTGTCTCATGATATCTTTCTTCTCAAAGTTTATCCACCCAATACCGGAGGTCTCCTCAAGAATTTGCTTAGCCTGTTTCAGTCCGGATTGAACGCCACGAGGGAGATCGACTTGGGTAATATCACCAGTGATAATCATCTTAGCATTTTGACCTAAGCGGGTTAAGAACATCTTCATCTGGTGAGGGGTCGTATTTTGGGCTTCATCTAAAATAATCACAGCATCATTCAATGTCCTACCACGCATATAGGCTAGAGGTGCTATCTGAATCACACCATTCTCAATGTGTTCTCTTAGTTTGGCCGCGGGTATCAATTCCTGTAACGCATCATAGAGAGGTTGAAGATAGGGATCTAGTTTGTCCTTCATTTCACCTGGAAGGAAGCCCAGTTTTTCACCTGCCTCCACTGCTGGTCGACTTAGAATGATACGTCGAGCACTTTTATTTTTTAGCATCTTTACTGCCATTACGATGGCTAGGAATGTCTTACCTGATCCAGCTGGACCTGTAGCGAAGACCAAGTCATTTTGCTCAATGATTTTGATCATCCTAGTCTGGTTGGCAGACTTTGGTGTTATCGGACGCCCTCCAGCACCATAGATGATGACACCATCAGAATTGCTCTTCATCTCCTTATACTCGCCCTGAATCATCTCCCTAATAATGTCCTCGCTAAGCATGTTGTATTCAGTGGCGTATGCCTCTAATTGATTGAGTAACTTAAGAAAATTATTCATCTCCTCTGGCTCACCAATCACTTTAATCACGTTCCCACGTGCTATGATCCGTAACTTAGGATGTGTCTCTTTCAGTAAGTGTAGGTTGCGATTATTGGCTCCATAAAAGATTTGTGGATCGGTGTCTTCAAGTAAGAATATTCTTTCGTTCATCAAAATTGGTTTCCCTTTTATTTCTAATTTTCTAAAATTTTTTCAACGCCTTTTCTTAGTTTGTAAAGAGGTATTAATCCTACACTCTTGTAAGGAATGCCCTCCAATGGTACAAAGAAAACTGTTGGAAAACGATCCACACCCATATAAGCTGAAAGGTGAGGTGCTAATTCGGCATCAATAGAGTAAACAATAATTTGGTCACCATATTCACTTGCCAATTGTTCCAGACGGGGACGCAGTCTCTTGCATGGTCCGCACCAAGTAGCATAAAAGTCTATGACCACGGGCTTGTCTCCACTGAACTTCCATTCGCCCCCTTTTTCAAAATCAAAAATAAGCTCAGCAAACTGAGATTGATTAATCTCCACAACGGTTGCATTACTTTGGTTTGCTTTTTTAGGGGATATATCAATGTGTCCCGAAATGATACCAACCACCAGAAAGATGACAATTAGAATGCCAGCATCCTTTAATATTTTATTTAAGTTCATGAGTTCTTTTCGCTTGTAACCTCCACCCATATTCTTTATCATCCTCAAAGATAAAAAGAAAAGATGAAACATAGTCATTTTTACCATTTATCTTTCGTTGATTGATATACTCTGATTCTTGTATTTAATGATTTGATTAATCAACTGATTTAATAATATTATTTAAATGTTAAAGTGTTACGTTTTAATTACGATGAAGTTATATTTTTGTATGTTTGCACTCTGTGTTTAAAATGATAGCGATCGACGTGAATAAATTATAAAATATTAACTTGCTTGGAGTGTTGAGGTGGAATTCTTAATGGTCTGGGCGCTAATTAATGTTAAAATGAAACGTGTGATAAACTTAATTACAATAATGGTATTTATTGCTATTATGAGTAGCTCTTGTTCTATGCAAGAAGGAGGTAAGGCACTAATGGAGCCGGAAACTTTAGAATTATCGCAATATGCACTAGAATTACCAAGTGAATCTCAAGAAGTAGCCCCTCTATTGACCGTTACGACTAATCAGCAAATTGTAAAAGTACAATCTCTCGCTCCTGACTGGTTAGAAGCTCAGTATCGTAATAAGACTATTTATATATCTGCAAAGCCTAATAATTCAGGTGAAAAGAGAGAGACTAGTTTGTTAGTTTTTGCTGGAACAAAATTTGAAGTAGTTAAAGTGGTTCAAATGGGTTCAGCTCTGTATTTAGAGTTATCAGAAACTGAGATGGTAGTTCCAGCAGAAGGTAAAACCTTAATAGTGGATGTTAGGTCAAATGGAGGTGAATGGAACTATGAGATTGATGAATCAGCGGAAGATTGGATCAATGTGACTCGTATTGATAACTTCCTCCAATTATCTATAGCACCAAATACAAACAGTAGTGAAAGGCAAGGTCAGATTTACGTACAGGTCAAAGGTACTAATCCTAAAGAATTGTCCATTACTCAACAAGCTTTTAATAACGGGGCTAGATTTGGTCTTCCGTTGTTGAAGAAAAGTCCGACAAAGCATGAAATTATTGAATATGAGAAGAAGCAAGGAAGTTTTGTTGTCAAGTATGTGGACAGTGAACTGGGTGAACCTATTGATATCCCTTATGTAGTATTCCTTTATGCTTCTCCTGTGTTTCAGTCTGTAACATATAGCATAACTGCAGCAACTAAGTCTATTCACCAGATAGTGATGATTTCTGATGATGCTAAGACTCTAAAATCAGATGAATTTAAGCAAACATTAATAGACAAGGGGTTTGAAATAAAAGTTCAAAAGGGATCTGATAATTATACTGGAACTAGTACTTCAACTGGTTTTGACGTCGAGGTCGTAGTTAATGAATTGAAGGATTCGAAGGTTATTTTTACTCCAATCAAGGGGTAAAGCATTGATTTTATTACAATTCTGTGCGAACTCGGTATGCTTTTAAAAATATTTGTATAAGGTAAATGATGAATGTGAAAACAATGATAAGATTAACCTCTGTCTTCTTGACTTTTATAGTGTTAGCTATATCTTGTGTACCTGAGGATGAGATGGATAGAAATACGGAGCCTGCGGTGCTAGAGCTTTCATCTCAATCTCTAGAATTTACAAGCAAAGAGGTTGAAGCTGGCTATATTCCTCAAATAACAGTTAAAACTAATCAAGCAATAGTTAAAGCTGTCTCTCTAGATCCTAGTTGGCTTAAAGTAGAGTATAAGGACAAGGGGATCTATGTCTCAGCTAAAGAGAATAGGTCTGGGGAAAAAAGAAAGTCTGGTATTTTAGTGGTAGCAGGCGGTGTTAAAGAATTGGTAACTGTTACGCAAAGTCAGGCTATTACGCTTTTAGATGTTTCCCCAAAAGATATAGACCTATTGTCTGATGGACAAGCCATTTTGATAGATGTATCCTCAAATGATTCTGATTGGTCTTTTGAAATTGAAGATGGTAAAGAGTGGCTACATGCAAATCGGATTGGCGGGTTTATAAAAGTAATTGCTGATGCTAATTCTACACTAAAAGAGAGAGTTGCTCAGATGTATGTTAATATGTCTGGAAAAGTTGTTGTCGTGAATTTCACTCAGCAACCTAGACGAAAAAATGCCAAATATGCACTCCCTCTTTTGGAAAGAAGGTCTACCCCTTATGAAGTCATTGCATTTGAAGAAAATAATGGCAACTTTTTGCTTGAGTATTCAGCCGCAGCCGGTTTGCTTGGTCAGCCAGGTAGTGTGACAGTAAAATTTGTTTATGCATCGTCGGTCTATTCTGATGTTGTCTATAATATTGACACATCTTCAAAACTTATTACAAACATAGTAATAACATCCTATGCTCCAGACGTTTTACAGTCTAGTGAGTTTATGGATTTTTTGTCGTATAATGGATTTGCCATATCAAATAATACTGTAGATCCTTCTAGTAAGATTTTGGTCTTTTCTGGGTCTAATTCTGAAGCAGCTTATGGTTTGGTCATGAAAATTAATAAGGATGAAACCAAGCCTTCTACAATTACACTTAAGTCAAGAGGAAAACAGACAGAGCCATATAAGACGTTTAGTAAGTTCCCATTTGATAAATATGAGTATTTGTTTGGTGATTGGACTTACGCAAAAATCAAGGAAAATGAGCTGGCAAATGGTTCAACCCTTGATTATGAAACACGGAGTAAGAAGCATCCAAGTATTGTCGTAGAGTCTCAGTATACAGTTGACCCAAGTCTAAGTCCATTAGTTGCACGTATTTTCGGTATGAATGATTCAGAAGTAGATCCAAATACGGGTGAAATTGCTGATAAGCTAGATCAATTGGTAGCTGTTTTTAATGATGTTCATTTGGGAGCATTTTTAAGCGAAAGAAAATACTATCTAACTGAAGAGTTTCAAAACCTTCTTGTAGCTTCTGGCTTTAAGTATATAAAGGAGGTTGATGGACTTACTCAATGGTATAATGAAGAGAAAAAGATTCTTATTATCCCTCGTGGTACTAGGTTTAATTCCGTTATGGATCTAATGCCTGTTTTGGCAATAAGTTATTTCCATAGAGATTTAGGTGCTCAAACTGCAGCAGAAAGAGAAGCTTTTTTGTCTATGGCTCACGAGGAGGTAGTACGTCAAGATAAACTGTTATCTTCAGGAAAATGATTTATCTCAGATGTCACAATTTTATTTGAATAAGATGGTGTTTGTGTTTTGTGATTTGAATGAAACATTAAATGCAAAAATTAGTAATAGATTATGAAGAAAAAATATATATTTAATCTGCTAATAGTCTTGGTTGCCTCTCTTTTTAGCATATATGGGTGTGAGAATAAGAGAGAAGTAGTATTAACGTCTTCTCAGACAAGTGACCAAAATGTTTCTGAAAGAAACACTTCGTCCTTGTATGCTCCGAAGAGTGCGATACCAGGCAAGATTATTTTTAAGGTTGGTCGAGAGACATCAAGAGATATAAAGCTTATCAATTCTGGTGTCATTCAGATGTCATCTGTGCCTGGACCTATGTCTGCTGCTTTGAGTGCGATGAATACGCACAAGGTAGAACGTCTTGTCCTTCCCTCTGGAAAATTCGAGGGTGCACTAAAGGATGCGGGGCTTGATCGGTGGTATATTGCAAGTTTTGATGAAGAAACCCCTTTGCCCTCTGCCTTTTCTTTACTAAATAGTGTCGCAGAGATCGAAAAAGTGGAGTATTCATGTAAAGCCGAAGTTTTTGGCTCTGCTCAAGGCGAAGAACACGTATATGATCTCATTCGCTCTGATAAATATCCATTTGATGATGAATACTTACCTCTTCAATGGCACTACAACAATTTAGGAGACAAATATTGGTCAAAGCAAGGCTGTGATATTAATCTTTTTAAAGCATGGGAAATAACCACCGGAACACCGAATGTAATTGTTTGTGTCGTTGATGGCGGTATTGATGTGACTCATCCAGATTTGGTAGATAATCTATGGGTCAACCCAGGCGAGGCCAAGAATGACCATGATGATGACGATAACGGATATAAAGATGATATTCATGGATTCTGTTTTGTCTCTAATTCAGCAGATATTCTCCCTGATGCAGATGGTCACGGTACTCACGTAGCAGGTACAGTAGCAGCGAGATCGAATAATGGAATAGGTGTTGCAGGAGTAGCTGGTGGAAATGATAAAGACCCAAAGGCAACTGGAGTACGTCTGATGTCTGCTGCAATTCTTAGAGCGAATCCTGATGGTGTGACTACAAAAGGTGCTTCAACAGAGAACATTGCTAATGCCATCATATATGGAGCTCTAAATGGTGCTACTATTTCTCAGAATTCATGGGGTTACCCTTTTGCATCAGGGGTTGAAGTTATGCCAGATGTCATAAAAGAGGCTATTGACTTTTTTATCGATAAAGCCGGAACAGTCCTGGTTAAAGATGATCCAAATTATGGCGAGCAAAGAAAAGACTCTCCAATGAAAGGTGGAATCGTATTTTTTGCAGCGGGTAATGACAACTTGGATTATCCCACTCCTCCAGCTAATTACGAGCGCGTAATAGCTGTGTCAGCAGTTGCTCCTAACTTTACAAAAGCTAGTTATTCTACTTACGGTGATTGGGTAGATATTGCTGCACCAGGTGGTGATATGCAGAGGTATGGTGAAAAAGCAGGTGTGCTTAGTACAATGGCACCTGCTATGTTGAATGGAGAAGAGTATCATTACTATCATGGTACATCTATGGCATGTCCACATATTTCAGGTGTTGCTGCTCTTGTCTTATCTAAGTTTGGTGGACAGGGATTTACAAATGATGAGCTAAAAGCGCGTATGCTTGCGTCAGTACTTCCAGTGGATCTGGACAAGGTTAATCCACAATATGCTGGAAAGCTTGGTATAGGTACTATTGATGCATATGCAGCACTTACACTGAAGAATGATCACAAAGCACCTGATAAACCAGAGATTATTAAAGATAAGTCCACTGAAAATGCATTTACTGCACTTACCGTGTATTGGGTTGTTCCAAGTGACGAGGATGATAATCAACCTCTCAGATATAGATTGTATGTATCTAATAAGCCACTAGATAAGAATAATTATCTTACAGATGGTGATGTATCAGGAACAGCTAATGGATTCATCAGTGGTGTCGGAACAAAACCTGGTGATGAGATGAGTTTTACTGTTTCTTCTCTTGAGCCTGCCACTACATATCATTTTGCTTTAGTAGCATATGACAAGTGGGGTAATACTTCAGAACCAAGTTTTTTCGCTGGTGATACAAAAGTGAATCATGCTCCTGAAATTTCAAACATTCCAAGTGAACCTATCTTCGTTATTGATAGAAGTACATATCTCTTAGATGTAAAGGATATAGATGGTCATTCTTGGAGCTATGAAATAGCAGGTGACAGAGGAGGTATTACACACAGAAAGGTCACAAATGGAATTGAGTTCGTAATTCGTCCAGTTTTAGGTGAAGGAGAGCATGCCGTTAAAGTTGTTTTGACAGACGAGTTAGGACTTACCAAAACGTTTAGTGTTCCGTTCAGAGTCGTGTATATCAAGAAACCAATTCTTAAGTCACCTATTCAGCCACTTTTAGTTGGTATTCATAGTGAACCGATAGAATTGGCACTTCCTAGTTATTTCGAAAAACCTTACTTCTTGAGCCACAGCTTTAAGGCTATATCTAGTAATCCAGCTGTTGCTAGTACCTTTATTAATGAGGCTGGTCATTTATTTATTATTGGAGAAAAACCTGGAAAAACTTCTATTGTGGTTACAGCAAGTAATGGCTATATGACAACCAATACTACCATAGAAGTTACAGTCACCGAGGATGCTACTTCTGACGTATTTGCGGTATGGCCTATACCTGTTCAGCGAGAGCTTAATATATGGCTTAATCCAAAATACAATGCCGCCCATGTAAAAGTTCAAAGTGTGAATGGAGAATTAATTTTCCAAGAAGATGCGAAGGTGAATGATTCTGGAGCTGCACAGATTGATATGAAACATTTGATGCCAGGTTCTTATGTCTTAGTGATAAAAGTAGATGGTCGTGAAACAGTACGAAGTATTTTAAAGAAATAATCTACTTTAGAGTATAAGAGATTCCAAATAAATATTTTTGGTAAAATGAATAAATAATATGAGAATTAAGTTTTTTGAAAAGTACCTTCTACTCATTCTTTCAATAGGGTTAGCCTCTCTTGAAATGAATGCTCAGAATCGTCTTCTCCCAATACTAGAAGCACCAGTTGATGCACGAGCAGCATCCATGGGTAGTGCAACATTAATGAGTGCGAAGAGCAATTATCTGTATATTAATCCAGCTTCTATATTGTATCAGCCTAATAAGTACACGATCTCTGCAAATGGAATGTTATATCCAACTTATGAAGAAGCATCGGGTCGTCTTAAGAATGGTTCAATATCTTTAGGTGCTAAGTTTTTGAATAGACATGTAGTATTTGCTGGATTTCGCTACCAAGGAGGGCTGTCATATCAAATTATAGATGGGCCATACGATGATCAGGACATAAGGAAATATAACCCCTTTGATTGGGCTGCCGATCTTGGTTATGCTTTTAGGATTAACGATCAGTTTAGTGCTTTTGCTACGATGTCGTTTATCCAGAGCTATACAGGCCGTCCTGCTTATGCAGGAAGTTTCTCTGTAGGAGCTAATTACCTTACTGATTTCAGTATCGCACGTTCTTTAGCAACACTTAATGTGGCCGCACGGGTCTCTAATTTTGGAACCCATCTTTACTATTCGTCATCTGAGAGATATAATCTCCCAGCTAAAGCAGAAATAACTTCCGACCTAACTGTCAAGTTAGGTGATATTCATAAGATTACCTCTTTAGTAGGAGCTAGATATTTCTTTTTGCCTATTAAGAATCAGGTTTTTCAAGCGAACCTTGGAGGAGAATATACCGTGTTTGATCTTGTTAGCTTCAGGACCGGTGTTCAGATAGGTACAAGGTACACTAGCCATTGGACAGCTGGTGTTGGGGCTAAGTTTATGGGTGGTTCAATAGACTTTGCCTACTTGAAAGGGCTGAATACGAACTACAGTGATAGGCTTGTACTGAGTCTATCATACAATTATTGAGTGTTAAATAACCAAATTATATAGACTGAAAATGAAGAAAATCGCAAATTTTACATGTGGCCTTCTGCTTTTGATAATTGCAGTATCATGTACTGATCTATCGTCAATTAATCAAGACCTTGAGGATTTAAAATCAAGGGTGAGTAACCTTGAGAATTTAATGAAAAATGCTAATTCAAGAATCGAAACTCTTCAGGTTCTCATTGACGCCGAAGCTGGAAAGAAATCTATCGAAAAGTGGACTGAGACTTCATATGGTTATGAACTCATTATGTCTGACGGTAGTAAGCTTAGTTTGATGAATGGAAGGAACGGAAAAACACCAGATATTTCTGTGAAAGAGCTTAATGGGACTTTATACTGGACTATTAATGGTGAACTTATGAGAGATTCAGGTGGGGAACCTATTAAGGCTAAAGCAGAAGATGGAAAGATGCCTAAAGTGCAGATTACAGCTGACGGCTTTTGGCAAATTAGTACAGATGATGGCGCAACATGGAAGGTTTTAAGGGATGAAAATGGTGAAAGAGTACGTGCTAAGGGGCTTGATGCCACAGATACCTTTTCAATAACAGAAACCGATGCAGCTATAGTTATTAACTTTGATGGAAAGACTTTTACGATTTCCAAGAATGCTGGCGGTTCGGATAATCCTGGAGTCTATGATCCTGATAAACTTGCATTAGAGTATGTTTCAGAATTCGGTGTTGCTACTGAAGGTAAGAGTTTTGCAACTTCTAATGGTATTGATCAGCTTGGAATGTTCTCGTTCGATGAGGCTAAGAGTCTTTTTGCAGAACGCTTTTTAGCTGGTATTTATCATTTCCCATCAGCTTCAGAATGGCTGGGCGTGTTCCCTTCTTCTGGCATTATTTCCTTTACCGAAAGTAAAGTTAAGGAGAGTGTAAAGGAAACTATAAAAGTTGGTAAAGGCCAAGAGGAAAAAGAATACACTGCGGAATATAATTCAGTGTCTGGCGGTGTCGTTTATGGTATTAAATTCATTGGAGATGACAATCGTATGCGAACTGCCTATAGATACCGCTTGGTTAATTTCGGAGAAGATAATAATATGTCTGCACTCGAAGTAACTGCTCGCTTGATTGGAAGTGATGCTAAGATGACTTTGGATGCTATTTCAAAAGAAGATTTCTGGAGCGATAGTAGTGCTAAGTATGTAAAGCGTCTTTTCCCAACTGCAGGTTATATAAGTGGTAATTCACATGTGTATCTCGGAACAAAAGGTTTTTATCCTGCTTCTGATGATTACCAAAACAGTGGATTTAATAAATATAAATTGCATGGTGTGGAATTTGATAAGTCAGAGGTTCGTATCCATCGTTCAATCTTAACAGGTAATACGGATAAGTATAAATTTTCGGTAAGACCATTTAGTGATTATTAATTTGTGTTGACTTCTATGTTGTCATAAGTATTTTCGCTCAAAAATGAGTATTGCTTGATCGATTTTAGAAGTAATTTTAAGATGTAAAATAATGATAATTGTACCTTCATTATATCCTTCATATTGATGGATTGATGATGTATAAATGTCAATATGATAATAATGGTATGAAAAATAAATTTTTGATGATGTTCGGAATGATCCTATTTACTATAAAGATCGCTTTCGGACAAGACATCAACGTACAAGGGCTTGTGATAGACGAGAATAATGAGCCTCTAATTGGAGCTAGGGTTAGTCTTAAGAATAATCCAACCGTAGGAGCATCAACTGACTTTGATGGTAAATTTAAACTAAAGGCAACTAAGGGAGAAATAATCATATTTAGCTTCATCGGTTATGATACTCAAGAAGTGCCGGCATCAGCGGACATGAAGGTCCAACTAAAACCTAGTTCTGAGCTCTTAGATGAAGTCGTAGTAGTAGGTTATGCTTCAAAGAAGGTAGCGGCTACGTCTGCTTCTATTGTAAAAGTCGGTTCTAAGGATTTGACAGAGAAGCCGACAGCGAATATTTTTGATGCTGTTCAGGGTAAGGTCGCTGGTGTACAAGTTTCTACTTCTTCTGGAGAGCCAAGTGCTGTTGCATCTGTTAAGTTGCATGGTAGAGGGTCTATTAACTCTGGATCTGCACCTTTGTATATCCTTGATGGTATGCCTGTATCGGCAGGTATCATACAAGGGATGAACTCTAACGACTTTGAGAGTATGCAGTTTCTTAAAGATGCTGCTGCTACTTCCATCTATGGAGCAAGAGCTGCAAATGGTGTGATATATGTAACGACTAAGCGTGGGTCAATGTCAGAAAAGGCAAAGATCAATGTAAGAGCACAGTATGGTATTTCGTCACTTGCTAATACTAGTTACTATAATAGGCTTCAAAATACTGATGAGACTTTTCAAATGTTAGAAGAGTTTGGAATCAAGACAGGTGCTGAGTTGGATGAGATGAAAAAGAAGTATGGTATGAACAATACCAAGTGGTATAAATACTTTTATCAGAATGCCCCAACATATCAGGCCGATGTTAATGTCTCAGGAGGAATGGGTAGAACAAATTATTTCTTCTCATTAGGTTTTTTTGATCAAGAGGGTCTTAGAGCGGGATCATCATATAATAAGTTGAATACCCGACTTAATTTAAATTCTACTTTGAATGATTACATTAAGTTAGGGCTAAACGCAAGTTTGTTCTATTCTAATACTAAGACGGTTCCTTATCCTTCTAATTCATTTGGAGGAGGATTTGCACCATATATAGCACCATACTATTCTCCGTATGATGAGAATGGTGAAGAAATATATGATCGTCCCATCCCCGCTGTGTTCCTTTTTCTTAATCCTAAATATGTTATAGATAAGAATCTATATAATACAAGAGATTTAGTATTAAACACAATCGGTAGTTTGACAATCACTCCATTTGAAAATTTTCAAATCCGTTCACAAGTAGGAGTGACTCTCAACTATAATATCTACAACAGTTTATCCAAACCTTCATATATCAAGAATGAAGGTCATGGTAGTAAGACGAGATCGTTTAATGGTGGTTACTCACTATCTACAAATACTGTAGCAGAGTATAAGTTTAATTTCGACGATATTCATCATTTCTCTCTTTTAGGTGGTCATGAATATACTGAATTCAAAGCCGATGGCTTTGGTGCATCAGGAGGCGGATTGGTGGATGATAATCTGACCTTGCTTTCTGCTGCAACAAAGGACATCAGAATCTCTGAAAATGAATATGAATATGCTTTTCTTTCGTTTTTTGGACAATTTGGGTATGACTACGATGATAAATATTATGTAGACCTAGTACTTAGAAATGATGCCTCTTCTGTTTTCGGTGCAAATAAGAGAAACGGGTTGTTCTGGTCTGCTGGACTTTTATGGAAGGCAAAGAAGGAATCGTTCCTTGAGAATGTAGATTGGATTGATGATCTTGATTTGCGTTTAAGTACTGGTACACAGGGTAACGCTGATATTGATTATTATGAATCTCTCGCACTTGTTGGAAACTATAGCCAGTATAATGGAATAAAAGGCTGGGGGTTAGTAAGTCCAGGTAATCCTGATCTAGGTTGGGAGAAGCAAAGAAAAACTACTTTGGGCGTTAGTCTTGATGTCTTTAATCGACTTCACCTAAAAGTAGAGCTGTATGATCGCTTAACTTCTGATATGCTGATGGATGTCCCATATCCATATACTTCAGGTCTAGAGTTATCTGGTCAATATGCTTTTGTTAAGAAGAATGTTGGTAAGTATCAGAATAGAGGTATTGACTTAAATATTTCAGCAGATATACTTTCTGGAAAAGATTATGGATTGTCTGCATACTTTAACTTTAACTATAATAAAGATAAAGTGATTGAATTATTCCAAGGTCGTGACTCATGGATTATTCCAAATACTGGTGTGGGATATATAGTTGGAAAACCGATTATGTATGTTTTACCTATCTTTAAGGATATTAATCCTAAGAATGGATATCCTCGTTGGTACATTCCTGAAAGTGAGAATGGCGTTTTTTATCCAGAGCGTACTAATAAGGATGAGACTATGTTAACTTCCGAGCATTCTGATATTCTTGATCAAAATTCAGGTATTGCTCGTTATGCACCATTCTCCGGTGGTTTTGGCTTGGTTGCTAATTGGAAAGGATTTTCACTACAGGCTGATTTTGCATTTTTTCTTGGAAAGCATATACTATCTCTGGATCGTTATTTTTTGGAAAACCCTATGAAATATGCAGCACAAGGGTTTGCTCAAGATCGAGATGTTATGGACTACTGGAAAAAACCCCTTCAGAATGCAAAGTATCCTAGCCTTGAGTATCAGAGAAAATATGGAGAGGCACTTTCATACGATACACGTTATCTTGAAAATGCATCTTTCATGAGACTTAAAAATTTAACTCTCGGGTATACAATACCAAAAAGTTTATTAGAAAAACAGAGTGCTTTGACTGGTGCGAAAATTTTCTTATCTGGTCGTAACCTTTTGACCTTTACTAAATTCCAGGGGCAAGATCCTGAAGATAATAGTAATGCTTCACGAGGCATGAATCCTAATACCAAACAGTTTACTTTAGGAGTAGAATTGAACTTTTAAGTCTGACGAATAAAAAACATTATGAATAAATTATATTTAAGAGTAATCTATGGTATCGCCATATCGCTATTGTTAGCTTCATGTAACTTAGATAGGCTACCATCAAATGCTATACCTGAGCATCAGTCTCTAAAGACTGTAGATCATGTTAGATATTGGGAGGCTGGTTTTATGGCTGGTTTCAGAACTGTCCAAAAAGGTATTTTTGAGAATCTTCAGGATGTTCAAGCCGACCAACTTAATGCCTCTGTAGGCTTCTCTAATAATATGAGTAACGCTTATGATTGGGAGCCATTTAAGGCCAGTAATGAAGACCTAGGTAGCGTATGGCAAGCGTATTACAGCAGAATTAAAAATATTAATTATGCATTGCCTCGTTTTGCAAAGGTGCCTACTAGTAATCCAGATGAGGAAGCTACAGTGGCGAAAGCGACTGGCGTGGCACATTTTTTACGTGCTTACTATCTTTTTAATTTAGCAATACGATATGGTGCACCATACCATGCAGAAACTGCAGAAACTGATTTGAGTGTGCCTTTGACTTTAGAGTATGCCCCTTTTGGAATGCCTGGTCGTTCAACTAACAAGGCTGTTTATGATCATATTCTAAATGTAGATATCAAGGAAGCTAAAAAGTTATTAGCTCCAAATAAAGGTAGTGCGATGGCCTTTGGTATCACCATTGATGCTGTTATTGCACTTGAGGCTAGAGTTAAATTTTATATGTCTGATTGGGCCGGTGCTCTAGAGCTTGCAGAATCATTGATTTCGTCAGCATCATACCCTCTAACTATACCTAGTGAAGAGAATTATAGATTGATGTGGCATAGTAGCCTAAGTACAGAGGAGATATTACAATTACGTATTGAGAGACCTAATGAACTTCCTAATACATCCAATTATTATTCTCCAACTACACTATATGAGGAAAAGTACGGCCTTAGAAATAATCCTGATTATTTACCTACTCAGTGGGTTTTAGATTTATATTCTGATACTGATCTACGTAAAAAGGTTTATTTTGAGGAGCAAAAGTGTCTTTATGGCGATGAAACATATTCTCTATATGTTATATCTAAGTTTAAGGGCGATAAGGAGTATGCATCACTCTTTGGTAGCTTGTATGATGTTTGGGGTGGTTATGTCCCAAATAGTTTGACCGAACCTAAAGTTTTTCGAATTGCTGAGCAGTATCTTATAGCATCTGAGTCTGCTTTTATGATGGATGACGCAGTCCGAGCTACTAGGTATCTAAATGATCTTCGCTTGAGCCGTGGCTTAAGTGCTGTTAAATCTACTGGCTCTAGGTTGTTTAAGGAAATACAAGATGAGCGTACTAGAGAATTAGCATTTGAAGGGTTCCGTCTTTGGGATCTTCGTCGTTGGAATATGCCAATGAAACGTTATGCACCTCAGGCGAGAAGAGATGGTTCAACACCTTATCTGTATAGTGGAGTAGGGCTTAACCTTGAGATCCCTGCTGGACATGATAAATTTGTTTGGGCTATCCCAAGTAATGATATTAAGACAAATCCTGAAATTGCCAAACAACAAAATCCTGGATGGGGTTTGTGAAATAAGCCTGTTATAGGAATTAGAATTTAGTACATCTGTACTCTTTATTAATATTAAGATATTAATGGGGGGTACAGATGTCGCTTTTAAGATTATTTCTATGTGCCGGCATTCTCTATTATGGGCTTTTGAAGTACCTTTGAAAGTTAAATGATTGTTTTAATTAGAATTAGTATGATGAATAAACAGAATTTATTTCTTGCCGCATGTATGTTCATGCTTGTCGCCCTAGTTGCTACGGGTTGCCAAAAGAATAATGAAAAGCCCTCTGATAAGTCTTTAAGTGGAACGGTATGGGGTTGTGAGCAGTATGAAACAGGTGGAGTGTATCATAAGCTTGAGTTACAGCTTATGGATAATACATTTAAATTTACTTTTGTAGAAAAATCAGGGTATGAGAAATCAGAAAATGAGTATACTGGTAGTTATCGATACGCTGATCATAAGTTGACATTAAATATATTGCAAGCTAATGGTGGTCATGTGAAGCATAACCTCGTCGTTAATGGGAATACCTGCATTATGAAGTTTGAAGGACGCCAATATACTCTAATAAAGAAGAATTGATCTTTTTTATTACTAGGTAAGTTGAGTTCATACGTTTTAATAGCTATCTGACAATTACAGATACAATACAAGTTTTTCGGGGGCTTGGTTTTCATATAAAACCAAGCCCCCCTTTTTGATGTCATAAATTTGCGGTAAGTGATTAGAAATTATTATTCTCTTGAAAGTTCTGGGTTGTTTAAACAGATTGATAATGAGTTGCTTTGGATAAAGTTGGTACGCAGGTGATCGATAAATATAATATTTGTACAATTAATGGGACGAGGGTAATAAAGCTTCCATAATTCAATGCAAAAGAGTATCTTTGGTTGATGAAGAATAAGAAGCAACATAAAAGCCAGGAGGGTAATATTTACCATTGGAGCTGGGGTGCGTTCGGGTTCAGGTGGATCTGGGGGCTCTTTTTTGGCGTCTATTGGCCACTTTATTATAAGATAGGATACATTATATTATTGATGTTGATCTTACCTCTTTTCGTCATGGATGGTAACCCCTCTAATGGCTTCTTTATTGTAGCTGGCGGATTTACGATTATTGATCTGGGAATTTCCATATACTTAGGTATAGTTGGTCGTAGGCAAGCATGGTGGAGTAATTATAAGCAGTGGGACAGCCAGAGGCAGTTCTCTAAAAAAGAGAAGATTTGGCAATGGGCTTTTTTTATAGCTTTAGCCATACTTATTATATCGCTTATCGTCATCATTACGCAGTTCATGATGAGCTTCGTTGAAGGAGGTTCATTACCCTCTGACATTCGTACTCTTCCTGTCGATTCTTTATGACTTTTCATAACAAAGAGTCAAAAATAACATCAAATAACCATAAAAAAGGAGTTAGAATAATGTTAAACTCAGAAATTTTGTAGGGTCCACAAAGCAAAATAAGAAGTTATTGTGGTCTGATTTGTTAAAATGTGCATCCTAGCGTTGTTTATATGCCTAAATCTATTTACTATCAATCTGTTACGATATATTGTCCTTTTGAATGAATTTAGGTAACTTTGGTCTAAGGCTATTATGGAGAGTATAGCATTTTCTTCTAAATGTATATCTCTTTGCTGATATAATATATAATAACGTGTAAATATTTTTTGTGTTATGACTTCAACATTAAAAGGAACCGTTGTGGTTAATCAACAGCGTTGTAAAGGGTGTAACCTTTGCGTTGTTTCATGTCCAACAAACACCTTAAACCTACATCCTTCAGAGATTAATGATAAGGGATACCACTTTGCTTATATGCAAACACCTGATACTTGTATCGGATGTGGCAATTGTGGACTAGTATGTCCTGATGGGTGTATTACTGTGTACAGAGCACCTCGCAGTAAGTAAGCGATAACTCTCTACTGAGGTAATGAGTAGATATTAATGAATAACCACAAATAGACATTATGGAAAAAGAAGTAAAACTATTAAAAGGAAATGAAGCTCTTGCGCATGCTGCAATCCGTGCCGGAGCCGATGGATATTTTGGATACCCTATAACTCCACAAAGTGAGGTATTAGAATGCTTAACTGAAGAAGCTCCATGGGAAACTACTGGGATGGTAGTTCTTCAGGCAGAAAGTGAGGTTTCGTCTATAAATATGGTATATGGCGGTGCTGCATGTGGTAAAAAAGTGATGACTACTACATCTAGCCCAGGCTTTAGTTTGATGATGGAGGGCGTCAGTTATCTGGCAGGAGCTGAGCTTCCTTGCGTGTTGGCTAACGTCATGAGAGGTGGTCCTGGTCTTGGGACTATTCAGCCTAGCCAAGCAGACTATTTCCAAGCTGTTAAGGGTGGCGGACACGGTGACTATAGGCTGATCACACTAGCTCCTAACTCTGTTCAAGAGATGGCTGATTTTGTAGGAATGGGATTTGATTTAGCTTTCAAGTATCGTAACCCTGTCTTGATTCTTTCTGATGGTGTTATTGGCCAAATGATGGAGAAGGTACATTTGCCAGAGCAAAAACCAAGAATGACAGACGAGGAAATTCGTGAAAAATACCCATGGGCGACTGTAGGTCATAAGCCTGAAGAGCGTTCTATTATCACTTCTTTAGAGCTAAGCTCTCCAGTTATGGAGCAGAATAACCTTCGCTTCCAAGAGAAGTATGATACTATCGAAAAGAACGAAGTGCTATTTGAGGAAAGCCAGACTGAAGATGCTGAGTATATCATCGTAGCCTTTGGTTCAGGTAGCCGTATTTGCCAAAAAGTTGTAGAGCTATGCCGTGAGCAAGGTCTCAAGGTAGGTATGATCAGACCTATTACGCTATGGCCATTCCCAAGTAAGAGAATTGCAGAGTTAGCAAACCAAGCCAAAGGCTTCATTAGCGTAGAGCTCAATGCCGGTCAGATGGTAGAAGACGTGCGACTTGCAGTTAATGGAAAGGCTCCTGTGTACCATTATGGTCGTATGGGTGGAATGTTATTCTCTCCAGATGAAGTAATGGCAGCGATGAAGGATTTTTTCAAGTTCTAATTTATAATTAATCTACTTCCGTACAATGAATACCCAGGGACTCCAACAAATTCTTACCACGATATTTATGCTATTAGCCATAGCTGCTATTGTAGTATTTTTTGTGCTAAATGATCGAATCTGGTTTTACTCACTTGGTATATCAGCCGTAGTGATTCGCTTAGTACAATATGGAATTAAAATTGTTGAGAGAAGAAAGAGGCGTAAAAGGAAAATAGATTTTGATTTTGAAAACGATAAAAGTAAATAATATCATGAACCAAGAAAAGCAAATAATGGGCGAAACAACAGCGAACGTAAGTGAGCTAATTCGACCTGAAAATCTGGTATATAAGAAACCTACACTTTTAAATGACAATACTATGCACTACTGCCCAGGCTGTAGCCATGGCGTAGTACATAAGCTAGTTGCAGAAGTGCTAGAGGAGATGAACATGGGAGAGAAAGCTGTTGGTATCGCTCCTGTGGGGTGTGCTGTATTTGCATATAATTACATCGATATCGATTGGCAAGAAGCAGCTCACGGTCGTGCACCAGCTTTAGCTACTGCTGTGAAACGATTACAGCCTGATAAGCTCGTCTTTACTTACCAAGGTGATGGTGACTTAGCGGCTATCGGAACAGCGGAAACTATTCACGCGGCCAATAGAGGTGAGAATATCACTATTATCTTCATTAATAATGGTATCTACGGGATGACTGGAGGTCAGATGGCTCCTACTACCCTAGAGGGGATGAAGACTGCTACATGTCCTGCTGGACGTAATGTAGAGCTTAATGGATATCCACTAAATATTACTAATCTACTTAAGGAGCTTCCAGGTGTTGCATACGTGACTCGTCAGAGTGTTAATACTGCTCCTGCTGTACGTAAGACTAAGAAGGCTCTTATGAAGGCATTTGAGAACTCTATGAATAAAAAGGGTTGCTCTGTTGTAGAGGTGGTATCTACTTGTAACTCAGGATGGAAAATGAGTCCTGAAAAGGCTAATGAATGGATGATTGATAATATGCATCCAGCTTACCCACTAGGTGACTTAAAGGATATTTGATATTGATACTCAATTAATAAGATAATACTGAAATGAAAAAATACGAAATTGTAATCGCTGGATTTGGTGGTCAGGGTGTCCTCTCTATGGGGAAAATCCTTGCATATTCAGGACTAGTAGGGGGAAAAGAAGTTAGTTGGATGCCTTCATATGGACCTGAGCAGCGTGGCGGAACAGCTAATGTTACAGTTATTATTAGTGATGATAGAATTAGTTCTCCTATCCTAAATAGTTATGATGTTGCGATTGTCCTTAATCAGCCATCTATGGATAAGTTTATGCCTACCGTTAAGCCTGGGGGGATTCTTTTGTATGACTCAAATGGTGTAGCTAACGTTCCAGAGCGTAAGGATGTGAATGTGTATCGTGTAGATGCAGCAGAGGAGGCAAATAAGATGAATAACTCTAAGGTGTTCAATATGATAGTGCTAGGGGGATTACTCAAAGTAGCCCCAATGATTGAGCTCTCTAACGTAAGAGATGGTCTTTATAAGGTACTACCAGAACGCCATCACAAGCTTATCCCTTTAAATGAAGATGCTCTTAAGAGGGGTATGGAGATTGTCAAGCTTGAGTCTAAGGCTGAGATCTAATGACTCTTGTTTGAATGCGGAGAAGAAGCTGAGGCTTTTTCTAAAATGAAAATATGCTTAAGGGGTCTGTCCCTTTTGACAGTCCTTATATAATTATAGCCGTTATAGAGTAAATGACCTTGGTGTCGCACCATAGTCTCAACTCTGTAACGGCTTCTTTTAATATGTTTATGTCTTAGAAAAAATTAATCGAAGGCATTGCAGTAGGTTCATCTACTGCATTTTCTCATTCAGGTTTGGTTACCTACCTAAGTATCCTCTCATACCCTCAGACCTAGAATCTTGTGTTTTATTCACCTTGCAAATGCTCAGGTAAGAGTCGTAAAGTTAGTGATTCGCGAGAATGAGGCTAAATGTAGCACTCCCGAATTGTGAATATGTTTAGTCGGGAGAGTCCTAATCTTTTTTCTTCAAAAGAAAAACCTTGTCACATTGCGAAGCGACTTCTGAATGATGAGTTATAAATATAACTGATCGTCCATTTAATTCTTTCTTTAGGTTACTAAGAAACTTTTTTTCTGTCTCTTCATCTAGTGCTGAGGTTGCTTCATCTAGGAGTAGTATATTACCTGGTCGTAATAGAGATCGGGCTATGGTTATGCGTTGAGCTTCCCCTTTTGATAACCCCATTCCGCCCTCGCCGATCACGGTATCCATTCCTTGAGGAAATTTGAGTACAAAGGATGCGGACGCTGTCTTCAACGCATTGATGAGCATAGACTCATCTGCGTCGGGGTTGCCGACCAGCAGATTATCACGAATCGATCCACTAAAGAGCAAGTTCTCCTGTGGTACATACACAAAGTTACCTCTCGTACATGCAGAGACAGGGTATTGCAGAGACCCTTGGGTCAGACTTATGCTTCCTTTTTGCGGTTTGACCAGTGCTAGGATCAGTCTCAATAGCGTTGTTTTACCAGCTCCGGTTTCGCCCATTAAGGCCACTGTCTCGCCTGGAGCAACGCTGAAGGAAAGGTCTGTTATGATTACTTTTCTGTCACCAGGATAAATGTAAGTGAGTTCATTTATCTCTAAGGTGAAGGGCTCGTCTAGCACGATCTTCTCTGCACAGTTTTCTGTTGGCATCCCAAAAACCTCATTTAGTCGTTCAGTGGCCGCTTTTGCGATGATAGACTGTGGCACCAATCGTGTGAGTTCGCGTAAAGGTCGATGAATACGGCCAACCAATTGCATGAAGGCTGTAAGGGTACCGAAAGTAATTGCCCCTATCGAAATAGCGTATGCACCTCTAATGAATGCGATGACGTAGCCCCCTTGAAAGGTGAGTCCAGTAATGGCACGAGCGTACAGTGATACCTTGCTCCTGAGGTCTACCTTTTTGTGTAGATCATCCTGTAATGTCGTAAGTCGCTCTAATTCTGCTTCTTGCCTCTCGAAGGTGCGTATGACTAATTGGTTTACAAGGCTTTCCTCCACTTGAGAAGTAATGGTGCTCTCAGACTCTTTTACTTGGCGAGTGTACTTCTTCATTGGTACGTAGTAAGCTCTACTAAATCCAAGGAGTATTGGAGTTATCATCGTAAGAATGAGTGCCAGCTCCCAGTCAAGGATGTAGAGATATACGAAGGCCCCAGTAAGTTGTATTGTGGCGTTCAGAGAAGCTGGGAGGACATTTGTGAGTAGTTTTACTACATCATCAGTGTCACGTATTAATCGAGTCACCATATCTCCTCTTCTTAGTTTACTAAGTGGTTCCCATTCTATTTGGAGGAGGTGATTAAAAAGTTTGTATCGTATCTGATTAGAGAGCTTGACCTCTGTGATTTGGGTGACTCTAACCTCTATTGCCCTCACGGCTATTTGTAAAATGACCTGCCCTATCAACAGACCTACATATAGGATAAAGGACCCCTCTCTGTCACCAGTCGCAACATCTACTAATGCTTTCGTGGACCACACAAAGGCTAGAGTTAGCAAGACATCTGCTAATCCTACCGCAATAAGAGCTATAAGAGATGATCGTATCCCCTTTGATATTTGGTGTAGAAATTTGAACACTCTTGTATTGTCACATTTTCAAATTTTTGCGTCCTGAATAGAGACGCTTTTAACGACGTCAAAGATAGTATTATTTTGCTGAAATGAGTCCTATTACTATATGTAGATTTGTTAAAGCCCATGTAGTATATGCTTTTCATGATTACTTGCTGTGATTCAAGGAGGATCAAAGGATGCAATGTATTAATGATATAGCTAGCAGTATAGTGGATTATCTTTGATTGATTTTATTGAAATACTCAGTGCCTAAAAACTTCGTCATCACCGGTTGGAGGAGATCGTCCTAAGGGGGTGGGGTAGTATATGCATATGGAAGTTGCCTCCATATGCATATACTTAAGTTATAATCGTGCTGGTCTGATTGTATTATTTAATAAAGACCTGAGAGTCCGTCAATTGGAAGTTACCTTTTCCTTGGACATATATTTATTGATAAGTATTTCAGGGGTGGCGTTTTCAAAGTCGTCTTCATCTGTTGTAATTTCTTTGATGACTCCAAGACCAGGAGCAATCCACTGGTACATCTCGAAGTCCTCTGTCTCATTAATGATGAGCAGAAATTTGATATTGAGTCGCCATTTGCTACGGAGCAAATAAGTGTCAAATGAGCCCATCGGAGTCTCTACCACTTCTCGTCGTATGACCTCACGGTCTAATACCATGATATTGACTTTAGGCTTTAGTCCGTAGATGCTAAATGTGAGTTTGAATTTGAGGTCTCTGTATTTATCATTCAGCTTAGGCTGTAATGGAATCACGAAGCCATCACCTTTTGCTCTTACTCTCAACTTTATGTCTTCATCGTCAATGGCTTTTTTGATCATGAGAGCTAGGTTTTTAGGATCCCATATTATCTCATCATCAGTGCGAAGGCATTTCATTTGGACGTCACCTTCGCCAAATTGTATGGTGAGTTCATCCCCGTGAGCTGTGCTTTCCTTCTGTACCAAGGTCATGCGTTCAATGTTATCCGCCTTATCTCCTCTTTGGTATTCTATCACAGTGCCAACTGGATCATCCTTTGAGAAAGCTTGGCTATAAGCTGTTTTGGATACGAAAATGAGGACGATCGTAGCAATAATTTTTATTGTGTTCTTTTTCATTTAGTATTTTGTAATGTAAACTACCGATATTTGTTTGCCAAAGATACTAATCTCTATAAAATTTCCAAAAAATAAGAGGCCTTTTTTTATGAATAATTAAATAATGACCTGGATTTATTGTCGGAATGTTTGATAGAGAGCAGATGTTTTCAAACTACCAAGCGGGTATTATTAAGCTTCTAATAGAGTACTGACGATATGGAAGCTATGCTGTTGGAAAAAGGCTCCAATGTTGAGATGAAATTCATCTCATAGGAAACAGTTCTCCTTCTCATATGAAAAATAATTTTTTCCTATGAGAAGCATTTCTCTTTTATATAATATAACCGTCGAAACGAAACGGCTCTCGAAGACAAAACGAAATGGCTTTTTTCTTTATTGATTGGATGGGTGGTAGGAAAAACGAAACGGCTCATTTGATTGTGACGCACACGTACATTTATAATATTATTCGCTCTCTGGTGGTGGTCGAGTGGAGAACGAACTAAGAAGTATAAACGGAGTTATTCGTTAGTACTAACGGATTTATCCACAAGTACTAACGAATTCACTGGACGATATTAACGGATTTAGCGAACTATATACGCGGATTAGTGTATATTTGTAAAAGAATCAATTAATTATAAAAACTAAAATAATATGAAAAAGGTATTAGTGATGATGCTGGCAGTGGTGGCACTGCTTACAGCGTGTAACGGAGACAAAAAGCCGAAGGTGCTCAAGGATGGTGCTTTCGTTTATGTTAACATTAAAAATGAGGGTATGAGGGTAATTGAGGACAACACAATACCAAAAGTAGAGGGTGACAAGTATACGAGGTTATCGCCTCGGGAGGTAGTAGAAAAGGCTTTGGCATTTCACATGTACGCTCCAGATATGGGGCGTGAAACAGGCATTGGAGTCGGCGATGAACAAAGAGATATCGCTAACGCCAGGATAAAGATGTGGGGGGAGATGATAATAACCGAAGACGGAACATTAAACGAGGCATTTTTAGATTGGCGTGATGTGCGTATCCTTATCCCCATTGCGGAGGGTGACGTCGGGGCTTACATCCCCAATGCTGTCATGAAAGAGGCGAGCGAGGGGATTCGCAAAGCATACAAGTCAGGGGACTATAAAAAGGTTTATGAGCTGTTCGAAAAAGCATTTACAGCGACTCCCATCACCAAAGCGGAGTGGGAAGCACTAAAAGCTGCGGGGAAGCAATAAAGATTCTCCACACAGTTAAAAGAGAGGGAGGAGCGACTATAATTGGTCGCTCCTCCCTCTCTTTTAGTCAGCCTGGTAAGCTACGTAGGATAGCCCATTTCGTGTTTTGTTGTCTCCATTGGTGATAATCCCAACGGTAAAGCTATACGCCGAGACACTATAGACTCGTGGTGTTAGTGACCATCCGCCATTGCCTCCTGTTTCTCCTGACACCTGCACTATCGGCACGTATCGGCTGTGGGGGATGGAGTGGTAGACAGTATAGAGCTTACTATTGTAAGAATAGACTGTATAAGCAGAACTCTGCCCCTTCCTGTTTTTATACTTCCCGAAGCTTTTTAACTCCCTTCCATTCTTGTCAAACGTTGCACCAGCGAGGACGGCTCCGCTGCCTCTCCACTCTCCTGCTTCGAGGATGTCTGCCTTGATGGTTCCCTGGACGAGGACGTTGCCGATGATTTTCATGAGCCAATCGGAGGCATAATTAAGGAGGATTTGCCTTTGCCTACCAAAAAAGAAGGCGACCTTATCCTTAGCAATAGCTACGAATGGCTTGCTTTTGTCGTAGGGGACAAACTCCTTCCCGTTCTTAGTGTGTGCTTCGTATGAGCTTCCGCCGTGAGTTGCCGAGCCACTGATGACTAAGTAAACCCTCCATTTGTACCCTTTTACCATTACATTTGCTGGAATGCGCATATATACTTTCTTCGTCTGGGTCTGCACATCTTGGATATCCTCAAGGGGTAGGATATCCTTTAATGATACGGAGCCTCCACTAGCGTGTGCACTTGCGGTGACTTTCGTGCTTGTGTCGCTCCATACGACGACTCCAGATTTATTGTACACTTTGACCTCCACATGAGCCGTGCTATTCGCCCAAGCTGGCAGATATGTGATTACTTTGTCACCCTTGTTGCTTCCAGGACCATAATCGGATTGTGTAGCTGACATGACCGATGGCCCTCCGTTAAAATCTTCCCGAATTGCGACTGCCTCTGCTGTAGCTGTCAATTCAAACTCATGCCTTATCTCTCTGTTACTTTCGATACTCTCATATTCACGACCAATTATGAATGAACCGCTACGATTTTTAGCTCGTGCGGACGGCATTGGGAACTCTTTAATCTCTGTGCTCTGATCGTTCATGTAGCTCTCAGAAGGAGCCGTCCCGCCAAACTTCAGATACTCGTGATTTTTTCCAGACGACTGATCTATAAATTTCACGACATCCTCATCTTCGGTATTGACATACATGTCGCCGAATCGAGCTGTTCCGTCGTGGTTGATTACCACTCGGGAGGTGTGGTTCTCTTGCTTATAGTTCTTGATCCCTGCTTCGAAAGCGACACCGCCCCCCTCGTTGTAGCCTGAGATGGCGGTTGTGATCCCGCCACTCACGTTACTCATGAGGATGGATTTCGTGAGCAGAAGACCGCCAGCTATGGTGGTCTCGCCGTGCTGGAGGGCGTCGGTGAGGTAGCGGATGTCATCGAACTTGCTGGCGTCAAGTTTGCCCTCCTTCAGTTGCTTAGTGATGGTCTCGATCGATGAGATGAGGGTGTTGGCATTGGAAAGTCCAGCGTTCATCTCTTGTACCTCCGCTTTGAGATTGCTCCATTCGCCCCACGCACTATCATCAGCACCACCGACACGATACAACTCCTGACCGCTGTTAAGAGTCGCTTTCTGCGTCACTCGACCGCCACTTTTATCACCCCAATTGACTGTCGTCTCAAGCGTGCAATACGAGCCATCCCTCCAGACCTTCGGAATTTCAATAACACCTTGAAACTTAAACTCCTTGACGGTTGTGAGTCGGTAATTCTCACGATACCAGTTTGGCAGTTGGTTATCATTTCTAGTGTCCTTGACGTCTAGACCGTCGCCTTTCGGACCAGTCGGACCTCGGTCCCCTTTTTCACCCTTAATGAGCGTCCACTTGTAATCTGATGGAGTAGTGCTGTCCGCCTTCACAAAGTCGGTGTAAGTGCCGATATAGGTCTTGCCTGCTGACACAGTTGTACTAAAACCCTTCTTTCCGTCTGCTGATGTGGCGTAGGCGATATGCAGGTAAGGGGTGCGACCATCTGCACCCGCCTTGCCTGGGGTACCGTTGCGCCCATCTGCACCCTTAATCAGTGACCACTTATACTTCTTGTGGTCGCTGCTATCCTCTTGCACAAAGTCCACGTACATACCGATATATGCCTTTCCAGCTGGATCTTGGCTAAAGCCTCCACCGCTCGCATTGTCAGCGTAGGCGATATGAGTGTAAGAGGTTTTACCGTCCGCTCCTTTAGCACCTGGTATGCCCTGCACTCCCTGAGGACCTTGGACTCCTTGCAGCCCACGAGGACCAGAGTCGCCCTTATCACCCTTGTCCCCCTTGATCAAGCTCCATTTGTACTTGCTTGGATCTGTGCTATCCGCCTTCACAAAGTCGGTGTAAGTGCCGATATAGGTCTTGCCTTGGCTATCGCTCACGCTAAACCCTTGACGACCATCCGAACTATTAGCATAAGCGATGTGCAGGTAAGGGGTTCGGCCGTCTTTTCCTGCCTTACCAGCGATGCCGTCACGCCCATCTGCCCCCTTGATGAGCGACCACTTATACTTCTTTGGGTCACTCGAGTCTGTGGCGACGAAGTCCACATACATACCAATATAAGCCTTTCCAGTAGGAGACTGAGAGAAGCCACCACCCGATGCGTTATTGGCATAAGCGATGTGGGTATATTGAGTTTTCCCATCCTTACCGTCACGACCAGGGAGTCCGTCCTTGCCGTCTTTCCCTTGTAATCCTTGTAAGCCGTCCTTTCCATCCTTACCGTCACGACCATCGCGGCCTTTAATGAGCGTCCATTTGTATTGAGTTGGATCGGTGCTGTCTGCCTGGTTATAGTCGGTGTACTGCCCGATATATGACTTACCTTGGCTATCGCTCACGCTAAACCCTTGCCGACCATCCGAACTATTAGCATAGGCGATATGCAGGTAAGGGGTGCGACCATCTGCACCCGCCTTGCCTGGGGTACCGTTGCGCCCATCTGCACCCTTAATCAGTGACCACTTATACTTCTTGTGGTCGCTGCTATCCTCTTGCACAAAGTCAACGTACATACCGATATATGCCTTTCCAGCTGGATCTTGGCTAAAGCCTCCACCGCTCGCATTGTCAGCGTAGGCGATATGAGTGTAAGAGGTTTTACCGTCCGCTCCTTTAGCACCTGGTATGCCCTGCACTCCCTGAGGGCCTTGGACTCCTTGCAGCCCACGAGGACCAGAGTCGCCCTTAGCGACCTCACCTGTATCCACGTACTTTTCACCATCCCATCGCCACCAAGTGCCATCTTTTATAATTGCTTGATGTTCGTCAAGCTCGTCAATGTAATCAATAATATTAGTTTTTGTCCCACTATCTGGACGACGAAAACTAATACTATCCGAAAAGATTTCGCCAGTCTCGAGGTTAATGGTCATAGCACCGTTTGTGCTCGAGATGGTATTTAGGACCATTTGACCTGGAGTGAAAAGGCTGTAACCGTATAGCTTATTGTACGCTCTATCGCCATCCACAATGCTGGATAAAGTTCCAATAAGGAGATGATAGCTCTGTGGATTACTCTCCATTTCTATAGGTTTTTCCGACAGCAGATAATTGCCTATCTCACCATCTCTATCTACCTTAGCATATATGTAGTAGCTGGCGAAATCATCAGTAAGTGCTGGTGAGATGTACTCAGGGATTGACCAGTAGCGGTAATCGGTAGCTGGTCGATTAGCAGTCATATCGGTAATGCCGATGGTCTGATGTCTAATGATGCCCTTACTGATGATTACTCGCTTGGTGCTGGGGTCATAATTCACAGAAAAAGGGGCAGCCTCAAGCGAATTAATCGCTTGGACAAATCCAAACTGTGTCGCCTGGCTACCTATAAGAATTGCCATGGTCTCCACGACGCTCGGTTTTATCCTCGCCGTAAAGCCCTCCAGCCCTTCAATAGCCTTTTCGACCATCCCGATGAACTCCAGCGCCTGCTGGTAGTCCTGTCGCTGCGAGCGTTGCTGTGCCCTCCGCTCTCGCTCGGCTATCACCTTGTCTGCTTCGAGCTTGGAGAGGGCGTTACTCACACTGAGTGCAGCTGGTGCATTGGAGAGGGTGAGCTGTGGAGCGTAGGGCTTGTCGAGGAGTGTGCGGACACCCGTCACTCGGATGACAGATCCCTCGGGGTGATACTGCGGGTCGCTAAAAAGTAAATGCCCACCTGGCTGCATATACCCACCGATGCGTAGCCACTCCTTCTTCGCCCAGATGGGATCTACCTCCCCAGAAAAGATATAGGGAGGATTAATGACCGTATCGAAGTATCGTACTGCCTCCTCGAAGAGCCTTTGAGAAGCGTTCGAGAGGTATTCGGCAGGGAGGGTGATATTGAAGATGGCGTACTTATCACCTTCCTTGGGGACAAAGTTGCCCCCAGGCATCATAAATCCATCCTGCTCCTCGCTCACGAGCTTAAACTTTCGCTCGGAGTGGATATAGCCACTGAGTTTGCCTTTCGTTTGCACAAGAGCAAACTCCCGCCCTGTGAGTGCTCCCGTCTGAAAGACCACCACCGCTTTTTCGCCTTTGATACGGTAGTCGTTAAAATTCAAGCTCTCAGGGATAGAGGTGTCGGTAAAATCGTATCCATCTGCCTCCTCAATGACCTCAGACACTGTACCCTCCCGCATCGGATATACGGCGGATCCATCGTAGCTATCCTCCGCAGTGCCGATTGCCTGATCACAGGTGATGTACATGCCATGCGCATCCGTATGATATGTACGACCATTGTACTGTAGCGTTGCAGATTTAGGTAGGAGGAGTGTTTGAGCTCCGTAGGTTGAGTAGTCGATATTACGTGTGCCACCCTCGACATAGAGTTTGCCGATCGCCGACTTTTTACCGTCATTGTGTCGCCCAGTGCCAGGGCGGAACCCCTTACCATTGCCATAGCTCATCGGTAGAGGGTTATCCTCCATGATGCTTACCTTGCCGAGCGATACCGTCTTATTGTCGACGCTAAACTCAGTATTAAACACCTCCGCCACTCTAGAGATGGCCCCGAGGCAGTACTCATGACTAAAGGCGAGTGTCTGTTCGGTCGCCTCGATCACATTGCCAACACTCCACCCACCGCCGTAGTGCTCATTGAGCGAGTCCACGATACAGCGGACGAAGTCAATCGGTTTAGCTGTGATGGCAAACTTCACTCGGTAAGGTATGCCACCCGAGATATCCTTGATGAGACAGGAGGAGAGGAGCTCCTCCTCACCGTGAAAAAGCAGGGTGTAATCAAACTCCTTGCTGTGTTGCTTTTTGATGCTCGCTGGGTAGAGCAATGTATAGCGACGTGCCTCATACTCCACATAAGAGTTAAGAGGGATATCAATAGGTTTATCAGATTTAACCACCAACTGGAGGGTGCTGCCACCCATGATCGAGCGATCGCAGTAGCTCCCCTCGAGGTTGGCCACATCAATAATCTTAGTTCCTTGTGCGTTGTATATAGTTATCATATCAATTGTAGATTAAGCGTAAATGAGATAACTGGTTGCTGGCTCACCTGCTTAGGTGTCGAGCATGAGAGGTAGCGAGCCTTAAGAGTTGTGCCCATGTCCGTAGATAGAGATAACTCCCCTTGCAGAGCATCCCAGAGAGCTGCACGATTAGCCCACAGCACCGACCAAGATGATGCGAACATCGTACACATTAGTTGTGCCTCTCTCATATCTCGCACGAGCGTCAATGCCTTAAAATCATCAGGTGTATAGAGCGCATGTGTCTCGTTGATGACCATTCCAAATTGAGATAGTGAGACACCTCCAATTTTGTATCTTGATCTAAAAACTACAGGCTCCACATCTGACGTTATCTGAGTCTTAGGCAAGTCGTCCAGCTCATAGCGATAGGCTATTTCCATGATATGATCACCCTTGGCCAGCACCTTGCAGTTGTCCGCATTAGCCTTGCGGAGGGTAAAGGTACGCCCCCAGCCGTGGGGCGTTAGCTTAATGCTCTCTGCCTTGTGGTATTGCTCGAGAGCCGACCGAGCGGCGAGCGAAGTAACCACGTAACGCACCACCACCTCGGGGTGCTGGATCTGGACGGTGGTAAAGTCCACCTGTAAGCCCTCCACCTCCTGCCAGTCATTGACCTCCGCATCGGAGAGATTAGGGAGCGTAAAGAGTTCCTCCGCGCCATGACGTGCGAGGTAGATGCCTTGTGCATTAATGTCTATATTGTTGATCAGTGTCGCCATCACATTATTTCTTTAGGTAAATACCGTCTTGTGCCACTCTATACATGTCAGTAGCGATGTTATCAAGCTTGCGGAGATAGTCGCTATTCGCTGCGATGCGGTCAATCTGTCGGATCATGGTAGCAAAGTACACCCTTGCATCACGCTGGTAATCGTCCGTCTGCTTGGCGTAAGTTACGAGGGTCGATAGTCGGTCCACCTGCACCGTCATCAGTCCCTCGAGTCGCTCTGCAGAGTCTTGCGTCATCCTACCAATACCTCGAGCCTCCGCCTTGCGCCCTGCATCCATATCAGGGAGCTGCAGACCTTGTTTCTCCAGCTCAGACCGAAAAGCATCCATGGCATCTTTATAGCCATCGATATTGCCCCGAGCCGAATCGACCAGCCAACGGATATCGTCTCTGATGTCACCGTCTCCTCCTGCCCCAAAGCTATCCTCCATCCGCTTCTGGAGCTCATCGAAAGACTCTTGGAAAAACTGAGCGAAAATCATCTGCTCGCCGATGTCGTAGATGACCTTAGAGGCGTACGACTTGAAGTCATCAAAGGCAGCATAGATATCGCCATCGGCTATTCCCTTCTTCAGCGCTTCGGAGAGCTGGCTACCAATGTCACCAGAGAGCGAGCGGAAGTTATCCCGCATCTGTTGCTCCGCCTCCTGCGCTTTCTTTTGAATCGCATCCCAATTGTCCACCAACTTTTTGGTGGCGTCATCCAGCTTAGCATAGTCCTGTAGGATTTCGGGGTTGAGTGCAAAAGTATCCTTGTCATATATCTCCTTATACTTTTTGCCGAGAGATTCGAAAACTGGCACCAGTTTTTTCTTAGATCCACCGAAGATACCACCAATGAGGGCACCGATACCAGCACCGATGGCTGTACCTATGGGTCCAAATATAGACCCCACCACACCGCCAGCGGCTGCACCACCAGCTGCCCCTTTGGCCACATTACTGCCTGATACTACCTTTTTGCTACCCACCTGCACTTGGCCATTGGCAAGGGTACGGGAGAGTGCCTGCAGCTCATACATCGTCTTAGCGTACTGTTTAGCCCCAGCGATGGCTCGTGCGTAGGGGTTTTCGACGCCGAAGATATTACCCTCTTTATAGCCTGCTGCCTCGATGCGTTGCATCCGAGCTACCTGCAGTGCAGACTCGTTTGCCTCCTGCCACGCCTTCATGAACTCTCGATTTTCCTTAGCCTGCTGTATGGCGACATCTGCCACCTGCATGATGCCCGAAATGGCAGCGCTCACTTTATCTATAGACAGTTTGGACTTTATCCCAGAAACAGCAATACCAACCGACTCGGCGAGCGAGCTAAAGGTTTCGCCGATTTCTCCGCCCAACTTAGACAGCGAGCCGAAAATGCTCTGCAGGCCTCGACCCATCTCCTCCAGTTTGCGGACGGGTATATCCTCGAGGGCATCGGTGAGGTCTTTGATACGCTCGGTGACCTCCTCTATCTCCTTGCCCACATCAGCACCATTCGCCTGCATCTCCTGTAGCTTAGCTTGTCTTTTTTGGGCAAATGCCAGCTCCGTTTCGAGGAGTTCCTCCTCACGCTCCGTCTCAAGGTTATACCGCTTGTTGGAGATCTGTATGCGGCGGAGAGCTATCATCTCCTCGAAGTCGATGCGGTCCAGCTCGCCCTCCTTTCGGATGCGAGAGAGCTCCGCTTGCTCTTCGGTAGCTATTCGGACGAGGATGTCGGCAAGCTCCTCCTTATCCCTCACGTGTGCTTCCGCCTCCTTCCGCCACTCATCATACTCACGCTTAGTTTGGGCAATGCGTTGTTCCTGTCGGGTAGCCACCTTGGCATCAAGGGTTGCCTCCACCTCTTGGATGATGCGGTCAGATGCCGCATTTGCTTCGGCTACCTTGCGGAGGTACTCAGCATCGCCATTGTCGCTGACGAGCTTAAGTTTTGCTTGCTGGGCGGTAGTATCAATTCCCGCCTTGGCGATTTCCTCGAGCTCACGCTGACGCTCCTTGAGGAGTGCCTTACGCTTCTCATTTTCTATCTCCAGCTCTCGGAGCTTCTTCTCGCGCCCCTCCTTAAGTGCTGCCAACTCAATAGCCAGCAGTTCCTCCTCATTAGCCTTGGCGATTTGAGCAAGACGATCCGACATTTTTTTGTACGCATTTTCTGTACTCTTACTACTCTTACTGATAGTATCGATGGGGACCACTCCGATGTTATCCCAGATCTCTTTGTATTCTTTTTCAAAGTTCAAAGAGTTCTGTATTAGAAGGTCTCCTGCCTCTCTATCCTTACGAGCGTCATCAGCTATATCACGACTTCTTAGTTTAGCGATATAACCTCCATCCGTGTCTCCCCACCCAAGGCCCAGAGTAAACTGCCTTACATTTTCTTCAAATGCAAACCAGCTATCCATACCAGTAGGATTGGCAGCTCTTTGCTCTGCCTGCATCATCTTTTGAATGCTCTCTTTGTATTTTTCGCTGGCTAGCTCCATGGATGCGGCAGCCTTAGCCCTAATCATGACGCTTTTGACAAAGGCGTCGGTGTTATCAACCAGTAGATTTTCGGCAGATCGTACATCATCTACCTTTACACCCATCTGCTTAAAAGCTTCGGCATTCTTCTGGACAAACTCTTTTTGCTTTTTCAGGTTACCATTGAGTGCTACAAACTCTTGTTGTAGTCGCTTGTAGGTAGCAATGACATCACCAACTTTATTCGATACAGAGGAGGCAAAGCGCTCCTGCTCCTCACGTATCGCCTTTTGCTTGCTCTGCCACTTGTCATAAGCTGAGATTAAAAAGCCGATAGCGACGGACAAACCGAGGGTAATTGTCGCGGTGAGTGCTTTGGCTGCTGCCGCAGACATACCCAATGATGCGGCTAATTTAGTGTTTGCGGTGGACCAAAAGCGTTTGACCTTGGTTACCGTCTGTATGCGAAACGTAGAGGTCTCGAGCAATACATTTTGCACCTGCTGCAAACCAATAGTAATCGCCATCAGTGATTGCAGCTTGGTTTGGATGGCGGCTTGGTCCTCTTGGCTACCCCCTAAGAGCGTCCACGCACCAGTGGCAGCTGATGCCGCACCAGAAAAAGCACTCACAGCATCGGCAAGACCTTGCCAGCTTCTATTACCCTTTGCGAGCTCTTGCCCCGTACGATTGACCATCGCTTGCGCTTCGGCTAATTCTTGGAGGTCTCGCTCCAGCTTGCGGTAGGTCTCACTATTCTGTTTGCCAGCAGCCGAGAGTGTTGCCATCTCCGCTTTGGTCTTTCTTATTTGCGTAGCAATTAAACCGTATCCGTTTATGAGTTTCTCCAGTTCTTTGCTTTCAGCTGCCAACGCCTTTTCCTGTAGTTCAATTTCTTTATTTACAGATGCTAGCTCCTGCTTATAGAATTTCCCATCTTTGGTGAGACCCCAGTCTTTATTCTTCGAGGAGAGTGCTTGTATCTGATCATTGATTTCAATGATGGCATTCTTCAGCTCATTGATTAGCTTTTTTCTGAAGTCCATTGTTGCTTTTAGCTTTGCCTGAGCATCCAAAGCACCTTGCGCCATCTCCTGTATGGCCGAGGTCGCTTTACCTGCTTCCTCCTCTACGTTACTATTGAGCCGTATGTCAATGCTTACCTCATCCATGCTTTAACTTTCTTCTTTGATGCCTAATAAACTTCTTAACTCTTTCGCCCCCTCTATCACTGGTGTTTCCTCCTTATCTTCCTCGCTACTCTTGTAGTCGATATATGGTTGGTCAATGTCCTCGAGGAGCAAAAGTGCAAGTGGCTGAGCCATCAGATCCTCATGTGTTAGTCCTCTATCTCGTTTCCACTTGCCGATGACTCCGAAGACGCTATCGAGTCCTTTGACTCTTGACTCGTCTTGCTTTGTGGCCTCACCCGAAGCATCCTTATCAATGCCCACACCGAGAGAGTAGCTTTCCGAAAATTTTCACCCCTGCACATCGTCATCGTAAGATTATAGAGGTGCAACAGATCTTTAAGAAGTACTTGGTCAAGTTTATCCACTAATCTTGCCAATTCTCTTTCTCTCGGCTGAGCTTTGCCAAGAATCGCTATGGCTACAATACGTTTAACTCCGAGAAGTTGTTTTGGCGTAATTACATTTACGTATAGTTGGCTTATCTCCTCTTCTGCCAAGTCATTAATCACCGCCTCATGTAAAATCATAAGAGCGGTACCCACACTGGGGGGCTTAATCTTTACCGTGTCTCTCCCTATCACTCTTTTCCAAAACGGGGCGGGCAGCCGAAACCGCACGCCCCGCTGGAGGATCAGGTCGAGAGCACTCATTGTGCTATCGTCCATAGGTTATACCGTTGATGGGTCCTTATCGTAGATACCCATAGCGACATTCCACGCTGTCGATGCCCCGAGGCACTCGAACTCGAATGGGAAGGTAACTACACTCTTTTTCCCAATTTTGCCGCTCATGGTTACAAATCCCTGTGCGTTGGGCACGACGATGACCGAGCCGTCGCTCATCACCAGCTTAACCGACTTGTGGATGCGCTTAACATCAGCTGATAGCTCCACACCACCTTCTGTCGCTTCGCCACCCAGTAGCTCCGCCATCTGTGCTTTCGTTACTGAGGTAAAGCTACCAGTGTACTTGTAAGGTACACCGTCGTAAGTGATGTAGATAGGCGAGTCGCTTTCGTGTACGCCAATTTCAAATTTTTCGGGTTTATCTCGGAAAAGACCCACTTCATCTCCATCAAAGTGCATCGGTGCCTTAGTGGTAAATGAGGTGGTTGCGATGGCATCCTTGGAGGTAATCGGCTCTCCGAAGTAAGCCTCCTTGATGCGTAATACTGCGATTGGATTATTTGTTGACATACTATTATCTCTTTATTCTGTTTACTATTAGATTGCTGTATCTCCTTCTTCTGGGGTTGTTTCCTCCTTAGGTGGTGTGCTGGTCGTTGGTGCCTTGCACACATCTGCTTGACACTCGAATTTCACTCTACTAAGCTCCGCCTTGATGAAGGTAGATGGAGTAAAGCGCATCTTAACACCTCGAATGTAATCAGAGGTAAACTTTTCGCCAGCGGGTACTGACTTACTTGAAATGCGTGGGGTAAAGGTGCCCAGCTCGTGAAGATTAACACTATACCCTAACCGCATATACTCACTGACCACCTCGCCAAGGTGCGTCAGTACGTTCATCACATCACCTCGACCAAGCGAGGTAATTTGCTCAAGTCTCTTTGCGATGTCTCGGATAGGCACTTTACCTTTGGACATCTGGGTAGCCATTTGTATCTGCTGCCCTCCATTCAACTTGCTTTTTCGTTGGACTATCTTATATTCAAATGCCATATTCTACTTACTATTTATTCTCGGAGAGTATTCATAAACTCTCGGAGAGTGTTATAATTTCCTCGGAGCATTTTCCATGCCCTCTTTTATTGATATATAAATGATACTAATTACCCCGATCCACATCAAGGCTTTCTGCCACCAGTGTAGGTGGCTCACTTCTATCTCTCGGACCACTTCCACGGGTACTTCCTTGATGGTAGTCGTTTCGGGGTACTCGACGCGCTCTGGAGGGTGCCTCGCTTGTAGCTCGAGCATACCTTGTCTTAATTGCCATAGCAGCTGTAGCCCTTTAGGAGAGACAGACACTCCTGATGTCTGAGTGCCATTTGAAAGCCGTTCGAGCGGCACTCGCATGAGTACCGAGTCGCCTGGTAGCTCAATTGTCTTTAGCTCCACTTGGGTGGTCTCCTTGATTGGCACCTGCTGGATCACAGGTTGCTTCGCCCTGCACCCTGCAAGGGCGATGAGCATTACCATGAGTATTAAGTATCGTTTATTCATCCTTTTTAATAGTTGTAGTTCTACGCCTGCGAGGGATGGAAATGTTCATCTCCTTCAGCACTGCACTCATGGCTTCTGACTCCTCACGCAATGCCTCCAACTGACGCATCAGCTCCTGCTGGTTGACCTGCAATTGTGAGTTTTCAAGCCGCAGC